>NZ_QUIU01000027.1:266-58300 GCF_003480225.1 Clostridium sp. AM34-9AC | reverse complement strand
TTTATTTGTCAAAGATCATAACCTCTTGCTTCGCAAGAGCTTGTTCGTTTGTTGCTGTTGTTCTCAGCGGCAACTCTGATATCTTATCATAACCGCTTTCGTTTGTCAACAACTTTTTGAAATATTTTTTCGTCTTGGAAAACTTTGTTTTCCGTGACAGATATTCATGCTAACATATCTGTCAGACTTTGTCAACAACTTTTTTTGAAATCTTTTCAAGTTTCTTTCGAGCTGTTGTGTTGTCTCGGCGCTGCCTCAACAACGAATCTGAGTATATCACCCTGTGCCCCACTTGTCAACATTATTTTGCATATTTTTCAAACAATTTTGCAAAAGCAGTAAAAAAGCCCATAATCATGGGCTTTTTTGTCATTTTGGATCTTATTGTCTTTTCTCTTTTTCTCATAATTTACAGTATATATGCCTATAAAAGTTGAATTGTATATTCATTTGATGTATTTTTGAGACGAAGAGAAATGTTTTGTATCCCATTTGCCATATCTTCATTTACTTCCAGTAGCAGGACCAATCCCTGTGTCTCACCGGGAGCCATGGTTTCCACATACGTAGACATGTCATTGGGCAGCATTGTGGTCAATGCATTTCCACGTGTGCCGTCATTTACAGTAATGATGTATCTGGATGCGGTACTCAGGAAATCAACATTCTCCTCCTGGTCTGTTCCGTTGGTCAGTTCAAAGTTCAATATCAGAAGCTTTTTCCCGGTGGATGCATCCAACGCAAAATAATCCTCTGAAGATCCGTCCTCCGGATAAGAGTCTGCTATCTGGTAATCTCTGTATGTCAAGGTCACTCCCTCCGCAAGTCCGAAGAAATCCTCCAGACTGGTGGTAATATCCTCCTGTGCGGTAGGTGCCTGGGCTTCTGAAGCAGTCGATTCCGCAGGCTTCTCTTCCGTCTGTGCATTCTCCTGTCTTCCGGTTTCCTTGGCCGCGTCTTTTTCCAGTTTTGCAATGACGATTTCCGGGTCCACGAGACGGCTCCGGTGATTCGCATCATATTTTAAGAGAGTTACCGCCGCATATTCTCCGACTCTTTGTGATTCCGCTTCTGTCAGATCCGGAATTTCATTTCCGCAGGCTGTCATGCCAAGCGCCATTACACACAATAACGCTCCGCATACAATCCTCTTTTTGTTTCCTGTCATTCTTCTATCCTTCCCTGTCTGTTTTTCCATTGTTTCCTGTATTTTTCTCAAGTACGATATAAATCCCGGCAATCGCCAGTGCGATCACACCCACTGCAAAGAAAAGGACCGTTTTCTGCAATACCGGTGCTCCCCAGTAATCATATAATGCTATTTTACCACAAGTGCACAAAGAAAGCACTAGTCCATATATTCTTACCGGCTTATCTTTTTTCAAAAAGCCCAGTGTTACACTTACCAGCGCAATCAGCATGATCAGAACACTATTGATCACGGGAACATTGGTCTTAACGATCAGTGCCATATAGGTCAGAAAGATCACAATGATCAGTTCTCTGTGTTTAAACTTCTTATAGTATCTCTCCTGCAATGTCAGTACCAGATAAGCCAGTACAAACACAAACATGCACAGATAAGTAAGATAAGAGTTCCGGTACACCGGATTTGCCAGAGCGATCAACGCTCCGATCTGCCCCACCATTACAACTACATTAAATACCAGGATGTTTTTCCCGCGCATATATTTCACATTATTAAACAGCAATATACTTACAAACAGGATCCCCGCAAAAGCCGGCAGCTTTAGCATCGGCATCAAATTGGCCGCTGCAAAAAATGCCAGGGAAAAAGTAAGCAGGAGCTCCTGTATCGTTGTCCATCCATAGACCAGGAACATACTGAGGATGGTTCCCGCAAGGAGCAGGTATGCATACGGTATTTCCTTTCCGTTTGCCAGAAGTTCAATACAGTACAGTGATGTAACGATCACATCCAGTGCCCTCAGTCCGCCTTCCGCAAAACGGGTCAGGATCTTCGTCAGTAAAAGCAACGCTGTCAGGCATATGAGTATCGGCCAGTTACTTTCTATTACAGAAAAGGCACATACCGCAACAAAACTGAAAAAGTAACAGGGCAGCCATTTTTTCCACGTTCCACGTATGGCAATTCCCGCAAGAACCGCGACTACAAACGCCATTCCCGTCAGGGCGATGATTCCGATATACGCGTCGTTCTCCGCTCTTCCCCAATAATTGTTCATCGCCGTACCGGTTGTAATTCCGGCTACCAGAAGAAATGCTATATAGATTGCCAGCAAGCCGTTTTCATTCACTGCATGGCCCGCCTGTTTTTCTTTTAATATGTAATTGCTCTGCACTATCAGGATCAGATGTGCGATCAGGAAAAAGGTTCCAAACGCAGCTGCTGTCACCCAGACCGGCATTCCCTGTGTACTGATCACACAGGATACCGTTACCGGGAAAAGGATCGTAGTGCTGACAAGTTGTATCAACTGCGAAGCCGTATGATATCTTCTTACCGGCACACAGATGCTCAGTACACTCAGTAACAGAATCAATGCCAGCACCAGCAGGCCTTCCGGCTCCGAAAGCAATGAAGAACCGAAAAGCGGATACGCGCAAAGCCAGCATGCTGCGATTCCCAGCATTCTGTGTATCAGGGAATCCCTTTTTCTGCTCAGTAAAACCGTGCCCACTGTGATCACTGCAATGATCGCCGCTGCAGGAAGCATACCGAAATTATGTAGGGAAATCGTATTGATCATGGTCGACAGATATAACGCCGCTATGCCGATAGCCGAAAAGATCCGGGCCAGTTTCGGAAGCTTTCTGTGGATCAGTAATTCTGCGGTCAGTACCACTCCCAAAGAAACCACATATAAAGAAATACCTTTGATCCAGCCGTTCATAAAATACATACCAAGCAATACCAGTGCGGTCAGAATAAAGATTCCGCCAACCACCGACAATGCAATGGTTGCGACCAGATATTCCGCATTCTGCTTCTTCTGTGCCGGAGCCTGCGTCACCGGTGCCTGCACCTGTTGCATGGTAAACTGCCCCACTGGCTGTGTCTGTGATTGCCCGGCTGTCTGCTGTTCTCCGGCGGCTGCCTCCTGTGGTACACTCTGCTGCGGCACAGATGACTCCGCTCCGGTTTCTCCGCCTCTGTTTGCATTGATCTGCTGTCTCTGGTACCAGAATTCCACGCTTTTATCCAGTTCTGCCTGTAGCTGTTCTACATATTCCGGCTGTCTCTGTATTCTTGGAAGTAATTGCTGTAAATACCTGGTAAATATCGGATCATTGGACTGCATCAGGTATTCTCTTGCCTGTTGTTCCAGTCTCTTTGCTCGTTCCTGTTGTGTATTGGTCTCCATCTTTTATCCTTCCCTCATTGTAATTTCTGTGATCTTATAACACTATATACTCTCTGTATCTGTCCATATCCTGTCTATGGCAGTCCGCATGGATCAGAATACCGTCCTCCCTATACTCTCTGGAAAGTATCTGCGCCTGTTCCATCAGATAGGAAGCCACATTTCCTGCACTGTACGGGATCAGAAATACGCACTCTGCATTATCCGCATAGACTTTCTGTTCAACAGCCTCTGCCAGTTCACGGATACCGATATTAAGTCCTGCCGCCAGATACCAGTTGTCCTGTCTCTTTTGCGGCAGTGGTTCCATCTCACATTTGTCTGCCTTATTATACACTATGATCTGCGGAATGTCACCTGCTCCCAGTTCTTTTAAGGTATCAGCAGTTACCTGCATCTGCTGTCTGTAATTTTCATCGCTGAAATCCACCACCTGGATCAGCAGATCCGCATACTTCACCTCTTCCAGTGTAGAGCGGAAGGCTTTTACCAGTCCGTGGGGCAGCTTGTTGATAAATCCAACCGTATCCGTCAGGAAAAAAGGCTTATTATGTCCGGTATCCACACTGCGGACACTGGTCTCCAGTGTAGCAAACAGCATATCCTTTTCCATGACCGTTTTATCCGGCAATTCGCCGAACTGCTCTACCATACGGTTCAGAATTGTAGACTTTCCCGCATTGGTATATCCTACCAGAGCCACCTGCGGGATGCGGGACTGCTGCCTCTTTTTCCGCTGCACCTCTCTGGTACGTCCCACATCTTCCAGTTCCTTTTTCAGTTCTGTGATACGATGCTCGATCTTACGCCTGTCCAGTTCCAGCTTTTTCTCACCGGTGCCCTTATTACTCATGCTGCCACTGGCACCGCCCTGTCTGCTCAGTGCATCATACATTCCTACCAGTCTCGGCAGCATATATTGCAGTCTGGCTGTCTCCACTTGTAATTTTGCCTCTCTTGTCTGGGCCCGGATGGCAAATATATCCAGGATCAGATTAGTCCGGTCGATGATCGGCAGTTCCAGTTCATTTCCCAGATTTCTTACCTGTGAAGGTGTCAGAGAATTATCAAACACAATCTCCTGTGCCCCGCATTCTTCTGCCAGCCTGCGCACCTCTGTCACTTTTCCGGTGCCGATATATAACGCTTTATTGACATGATCCAGCCGTTGTACAATCTGACCGGCCACTTCTTTTTCCGCAGCTTCCGCCAGACTTGCCAGTTCCTCCATGGAACGCTCAAAATCCGGTTCTTCACCGACATCCACACCGACTAACAGTACCTTTACCGGTGCCTCCTGTATCTGTTCTTCCCTCATATAAAAATATATCCTTTATATTTACTATTTTGTCTCTAACTCAAACCAGAATTCCACGCCGTTGTTGTAATTGTTCACACCGAATTGCTGGTTCATGGATTCCATGATGGCCTTCACGATAGACAATCCCACACCGCTGCCTCCGTATTCTCTGGTTCTGGCCTTATCCACCTTGTAGAACTTCTCCCAGATATGGTGAATAGAGTCCTCCGGGATCGGTTTGCCTGTATTGAATACAGATACCCGTACTTTGCCGTCCTTTTGTTCCATTTTCACTTCGATGATCTTATCATCTTCACAATGATTGACCGCATTGGAGAAAAAGTTCATGAACACTTCTTCTATTTTAAATTCATCCGCCCATGCATAGATCGGCGGATACTCTTCCATCCGCACAGTAATCTCATGCTGTTTTGTCAGAATTGCCGCTGACTGGATATAATTTTTCACCAGCGCCGTAAGGTCGAACCGCTCCATGGCCACCACATCATTACCAAATTCCAGCTGGTTCAGGGTCAGAAGCTTTTTCACCATGTTGTTCATCTTCGCTGCTTCGTCCACGATGACATCACAATAGAACTGCCTGCTCTCGGGATCGTCATTGATCTCCTCCTGCAGCCCTTCCGCATAACCCTGAATCAGCGCAATGGGGGTCTTGAGTTCGTGGGATACATTGGCCAGAAATTCCTTGCGCATTTCGTCAATGGCTTCTTTTTTCTCCACGTCCCGTTGCAATTCATTGTTCGCTGTCTTCAGTTCCGAAATGGTTTTCTCCAGGGAATCGGACAACTTATTGATATTCTCTCCCAACAGATCGATCTCATTATGTGCCTTCCCCTGATATTTTGCCTCAAAATCCAGCTGTACCATCCGTTCCGAAATATTATTCAGTTCCAGGATCGGCTTGGTCACACTTCGGGAGACGAACCAGATAATAATACCACCCGCCATTGCTCCCAGACATCCTGCAAGGGCATAGAAGCGGTTGGCGATCTTTGCACTCTCCTGAATACTGGAAAGAGGTGTCTGCATAATAAAAGAAATGCCGGTATTCAGTCTTCCGTAGATTTCCAGATATTCCTTGTCCTCCTGTCCGGTTCTCTTGATCACATAATCATCGCCGTTCTCGATCACCCTCTGGTCATTGAAAGGTATGCTGAGTCCAAATACATAACCGATCAGGCGGTTTTCCAGTCTCTCACCGCCGTTGATGGACACATATTTCATATTGGAATTCACATCCATAACGCATACCGTCATGTTGTAGCTTCTGCACACATCATCCAGTTCTCTGGCAAATTCTTCCGTGTCATAGCTGTCGCTCTCCGCTGCCTGCTTGATGGTTCCGTAAGCATCATGAATAACATCCAGTTTGCTCTGCATATAGACTTTTCCCAGAAATAAATAGTTGATCATCAGGCACAGCAGGATCGTACCGATCATCAGGCCGATAAAGATCCAGGCAAACTGTCCCCTGATAGAATGTACTTTTCTCTTTTGTTCTTTATTCCGCTGTTTCATCCATCTTGTACCCCATGCCCCATATGGTCTTTATGAGATTGCCTTCCTCGCCCAGTTTGCTGCGCAGTTTTTTCACATGTGTGTCTATGGTACGGGCATCCCCAAAATAATCATAGTTCCACACATTGTTCAGGATCTTTTCTCTGGACAGGGCAATGCCTTTATTTTCCATAAAATAGGTCAGGAGTTCAAATTCCTTGTAACTTAGATCCACATCTTTTCCATCAATGATCACGCGGTGTGCCGCCTTATCCACGGTAATGCCGCCGCAGGTCAGAGCCTCTTCCTGTCCCAGCTGATTTGTTCTGCGCAGGATTGCTTCCACTCGGGCCACCAGAATCTTGGGACTGAAGGGCTTAGAAATATACTCGTCCACTCCCAGCTGAAATCCCTGCAGTTCGTCTCTCTCATCTCCGCGGGCTGTCAGCATGATGATCGGTACTTTGGAGTTCACCCGGATCTCCCGGCACACCTGCCAGCCGTCCATCTTCGGCATCATCACATCCAGAATGATCAGTGCAATATCTTTTTCTTTATAAAAAATATCCAGTGCTTCCTCACCGTCACCGGCTTGCAGCACATCAAAATTGCTCTTTACCAGGAAATCCCGGACCAGCTTACGCATTCTGCTCTCATCATCTACTACCAGTACTTTCAGTCTGTCCATACACCCTCACCCTCCTATCTTGAGATAGTAACTATTCAGCCCCATTCGCAAAATCGCCTCTTCGAGGCTTTCCTGAATAGTAACACTATAGCGTGTAAATATGTCAATTTTGTGAAACTTCGGTCTCTATATGTAATTCTCTTTCCTTTTCCCGTACCGTCTGCTCCCTCTGGGTCAGTTCCTGCTCCCAGGTGGCATATTTGTTCTGCAGATTTCTTTCATAATTCAGGACATTGGGCTGATCGGAATTCAGCGTGATGATAAACATTGCAATAATTGCAATGACCATCACAATATTCATAATAAGAGACAGCCGGAACGTCGTATTTTTATTCTCTTCCGGTGCCGGTTTGATTCTTCTTCTGGCAGGAGACGTTTTTTCCCTGGTGTCCGCAAAGTTCGTCCACAGAGGGATAGGCGGAATCTCTTCTCCCAACAGATCCTGCTCTGCTTTCAGTTCTCCCTGCAATTCCCTGAGGTATTCCAAACCTACCGGAGTGCGGAACACCCTGTCATCCAATGCTTTTTTATAAATAACCAGTACGGACTCCAGATTTGTCCGATCGATCCGCTTATCCAGATAAGCAATCTTCTGTCTCTCCTGCTCTGCCAGTCTGGCATCTTTCTCTGAATAGAATGCAAAACCGGACACTACATGATCCGTCCGGTTTTGCTGCTCCTGTTCTTTCTGTACATCCATTACTGATTTTCCTCCGCGCTTCCTGCTGCAGCATTCTGCAATAAAATATGTTCTCCCTGTACCAGCGGGTAATGGACAGGACGATCACTGTCCAGATTCTCCCGGTACATATCTACTGCAGTAATCTGATGATTTTCATAGGTCGTATAATAGTAAATTCCTCTGTCTGCATTGCAGCAGGAAGTGTAGATAGTGATCTCATACTCCCCTTTGTCCAGCTGACAGCATCCTCTGGTCTGATCCACGCTCCCCAGAATATGGAAAAACTGGCTGACGCTCTCCGACTCAGACAATCCGGACAGAGAATTCATCTTCGTGAATGCCACCCGTACAAAACGGGATGCAGAAGACAGATCCCCGGGCAGTCCCATGGCTCCCATGCCTCTGCTGTACGGCTTCAGCTTCAGATCTGCGGAAAAACGGTTTGTCGGTGATTCGGAAGACAGGGACATATAATCGTTCAAACGAAACATCTGGATTGGAAACGGGGGATTGTTCGTCAATACTCCCACCGGGTTGTCATAGATCTTCAGTCCCTCCTGCACAGACTCGATCGTAATGGCCTCTTCCTTGTCTGCCAGAATCCAGTGCAGTGGAGAAACCGGATATTTTTCATTAAAGGGCGTATCCACCAGATTGATATGGGATAACAATACTCTGGCTTCCTGCACATTGGCACACTGCCCCAGAATCCAGGGGATGAACTCAAACTGGGCGATGTTGTCCTTACCTGTCTGCACTTTGCTGTATACTGCATTTCCCGGGAAATTCAGTCCCGCCATGCCGAGTCCTTTCTCATTCACTGCATCATAGTACAAAGGATAATCCCCTGCCATATGAGCAATGCCGATCATGGCATAATGCTCCGTCAGGGCATTCTGATGCCGTAGCGGAAAAGGATAATTGCGTGGTGTTACCGTTACCTCTTCCCCATAGTTAAATTCATAATCAAAAGTTCTGCCGAAATAAAAATCCTGTGATTTATAAGTTGCCGCTGTACACATAACATATACTCCTTTGTTCTGATTCAAATAGATATAGAAACTAGTCTTAGTCTATAGCATTTGCAGAATGTTTGCAAGTATACGAAAACTGTTGACGCAAATCATATTCTTATCTTTACTAAGCAAATAATAAGGACCTTCGAGGCTGTTATCAGTATCTCGAAGGTTCCTTTTCTGCTATATCTAATTCACTTGCCGATTAAGGATTACACCGCTTACAGGGCATATATCCCATATTGATGATATCTTCTCTGTTGCCGGTATATATCTCTTTGTTTTTCTCCTTCATCTGATCCACGCTGGAGCAGGACGGATAGTGGAATTTCATGGTGTTGGTATTCAGCACATAGGTAGTTTCCTGTGATTCCTGTGGCACTGACGGTTCCGGTGTGATCTGCACCGTAGTTTCTGTCTGGGGTTGTTGTGTCGGTGTTTCTATCACAATGGGTGCTGCCGCTTCCTGGGATGCCGCGTTGCTCTCTGCCCAGTTATCCCCGGTAGCATAATCAATACCGATCCCCGGCTGCACATTGTAGGCAAATACACAGAATTCGATTCCCTCTCCGACATCTTCCACAGAATAGGCTTCCATGAGGACACCGTCTGCCAGCAGGTTATCCCCGTCAAATATGGGAGTGACACGGTACAGGACATGATTCCCTGTATTTTTGATATAATCGCAGACTTTCGTCTCAAAAGGAAGCATTCCCTGCACGTTGAGATATCTGGTTCCTGTGATCAGGTTCTGCGGATTGGCGTTTTCCGCCGCCAGCATGTAGGCGATCAGGTGGCAGCGATTGTATAGGTATTTTCCGTCCACGTTATCGTATTTCACCAGATGCCAGCCGGTAGGCTTCACGGCTCCGATCTCCCCTCTCGGTTCTGTCGGCATCAGGTTCTGTCCTACGTTGGCATATGCCACGCCACAGCGCCCCAGGCTGTCCAGCTCGCTGTATGTCTCGAAGGACTGTGTGGTCAGATCTGCCTCTGTGAAATAAGGTTTGTTGCCATTGACCTCTGTATAAGGTGTGCCGGAGTATGCCGGAATCTCCCGGAGGGAAAATGCTGACGTGCCCTCTCCTGTCGGAACATCTGTTGCAGATGTAACCTGCTGCGATTCTTGTGTATCCGAAGCGTTTTCCTGTGACTGTCCGGATTCGGGTTCCGATGCTGCAGTCTCCGATGCCTCCAGCAATTCGTAGGGGATCGTCGCCGGCTGCTCTATCGTATAGGTATTATCCTGCGGCGTGACGGTGCTTTCCGCACAGCCGGTAAATGTCAATAGCAGTACCAGCCATAGTGACAATTGTGTTATCAAACGTTTCTGAAATCTGTTATGTTTCATTTTCATAGCTTGTCAATTACTCCCTTGTAAAACTCTTTGGAAATTATACCACATTTTTCTTCATCCGACCCGTGAATTATACTGAGTTTTGTTGACTTTTTCAGCAGATTTGGGTATATTACAGTCAAAAGAGATAGCCTTCCCTGAAGATCGTTCCGGATATTTGGTTGAGGCAACATGAAATGCAATACGAAAAATAAAAAGTGCCGCAAAAACGGCATTTTTTCTATGGAGTAGACGGGAGTCGAACCCGTGTCCAAAAGCCTATTCCCTGTCCTTCTACGAGTGTAGTTTATTCTTTGACATTCCCTCCTCGCCCCGGGAATAAACACCCTGAGCATTTCAGTAGCTTCATGTTACGCCCATATGCGCAAAGCTTTGCATATGTCGTTTCTCACATGTTTGAAGCCGGGATCCTAAGGTGTGAGTGCCCTAGGGCCGACTGCTGCCATTAGGCAGCGTATGCTAAATTATCGTTAGCGTTTAATTTTAATTTGGCCATTTAACGCATTACCATGCGACTCGCTTCTCCAGCTGCAAAACCTCTGTCGAAACCTTTACTACCCCTTATTCAATTGTCAGACCAAGTATACTTGATGGCACACACACTGTCAAGCACTTGCAGTAAAGCATTGCAGGATCAGAGCCTGTGGATCACAGATTGCGGACCTTGAATTCCTTCTCTGCCTCTCTGCGCTGATCCTTTTTGGCAATGGCTTCTCTCTTGTCATAGAGCTTCTTACCACGTGCCAGCCCGATCTCTACCTTTACCTTACCGTCTTTAAAGTATACCTGCAAAGGGACTAATGTATACCCTTTTTCCTTGATCTTGCCCAGCAGTTTGTTGATCTCGTACTTATGCAGCAGCAGTTTTTTCACACGAAGAGGATCTTTGTTGAAAATATTCCCCTTCTCATAAGGACTTACATGCATTCCGTAGACGAATACTTCTCCGTCTTCAATGCGGACGAACGCCTCCTTGATACTGCACTTGCCCATACGCATGGACTTTACTTCCGTGCCGTGCAAGGCAATGCCGCACTCATAGGTCTCATCAATGAAAAAATCATGATATGCTTTTTTATTGTTTGCGATCAGCTTCTGGGACTCTTTTCCTTTTGCCATGGCTACCTCTTAAAACCTTGTAACTATTCAGAAACCCATTCACAAAGCGCACCTGCGGAGCTTCTTTTTAACGGCTCTGAATAGTTACAGTTTACTATATTTTCCGTATTTGTCAATGAACTAACAGTTCATTTGATTCATAGGTTTATTTATCCACCAGCCGGAAATTAATGGTCCGCATAAAACGGTCACAGTCTTCCACTTCGATCCTTACCGGCATTCCCAGTTTGAAGCAACGTCCGGTGGCTTCCCCAACCATCTCACAGGCTGCCTCATTGTAGTGATAATAGTCGCCCGGGATCGTGGAAATATGGATCAGACCCTCCACGGTATTGGGCAGTTCCACATACAGTCCCCAGCCGGTGACACCGGAGATCACACCCTCGTATTCCTCTCCGATGTGCTGTTCCATATATTCCACCTTCTTCAGCTTGTCCGTCTCTCGCTCTGCCTCATCGGCACGGCGCTCCATCTCGGAAGAATGTTTCGCCACCTCCGGCAGAATCTCACGATAATGCTCTATGCGCTCTTCCTTCAGACGTCCCCGCAGCTGTTCCTTGATAATACGATGGATCTGCAGATCCGGATAACGGCGGATCGGCGAAGTAAAATGACAGTAATACTGACATGCCAGTCCAAAATGTCCGGTACACTCCGTGCTGTATTTTGCCTGTTTCATGCTGCGCAGGGTCAGTCTGGCGATCATAGGCTCTTCGGGAGTTCCCTCAATCTTCTGTAACAGCTTCTGGATCTCCTTAGGATGGATCTCCTCCGTGGAGACCTTGCTGTTCCTGCGCCCCAGCGCCTTCATGTAATAGCCATAATTGCTGATGAACGTAGACAGCTTCTGGATCCGCTCCGGATCCGGTACATCATGGACGCGGTAGACGAAGGGCAGCTCCTGCCAGTAAAAATGCTGTGCCACTGTCTCATTCGCTGCGAGCATGAAATCCTCGATCAGCATAGTCGCTATATTCCGCTCGTAAGGCTTAATATCCAGTGGATGTCCTTCCTTATCTAACAGAATCTTGCACTCCGGAAAATCGAAATCAATGGATCCCCGCTTCTGTCTCTTCTTCCGCAATTTGTCCGCGAGCTCAGCCATTTGTTGGAACATAGGGAGCAGTTCCCTGTACTGTGAATAGTCTGTTGAGGTTTCTACGCCTTCCCCGGAGGTTCCGTCCGGCATACCGGCGTTATGCTCTACACACTCTGGCTCCTCCAACAGCTTTTTCACCACAGTATAAGACATCCGCTTATTGACCCGGATCACAGATTCGCAGATCTCATAGTCCACGATCTCGCCCTCTTCATCCACCTTCATCAGGCAGCTTAATGCCAGACGGTCCACGCCTTCGTTCAGGGAACAGATACCGTTGCTCAGTGCATGGGGCAGCATGGGGATCACACGGTCTACCAGATAGACGCTGGTGCCGCGCTTTAATGCTTCTCTGTCCAGCGCGGAATTCTCCTGCACGTAGTTCGTCACGTCTGCAATGTGTACTCCTAAGTGGTAATATGTCCCATCAAAGGATACACTGACAGCATCATCCAGATCCTTGGCATCCTCTCCGTCGATGGTCACCATGCTCACATCCCGCAGATCTCTGCGTCCGGCACAATCCGCCCCGGATACCTCCTGGGATACCCTCTCCACCTGGTTCATGATCTTCTCGCCGAATTCCACCGGCAGATCAAAGCCACGTACGATAGACATGATATCTACACCGGGATCGTTGATATGTCCCAGGATCTCCACCACTTTGCCCTCAGGACTCTTCGTATTCGTGCCGTATCCGGTGATCTCCACCACGACCTTATGTCCGGTCATGGCCCCCTTCGACCACTCCTTCGGCACGAAAATATCCTGTGCTATCTTCGTGTTATCCGGAATGACAAATCCGAAATTACTCTTAGACTGCTCATAGGTTCCCACCACCTGAGTCATTCCCCTGGCAATGATACGGATAACCTGCGCTTCCTGGCGTTTGCCGGTCTTCGCAGGCAGAAGTGCCACTTCCACGGTATCCTTATGGAATGCTCCACCTTGCTTGTCCTCCGGAATGAACAGATCCTCGTCCCTTCCTTCCACTTCCACAAATCCAAAGCCTTTGGCATTGCTGATAAAAGTTCCCGTCAGAACCTTACCGTTGGACTTCATATATTTACCCTTAACGGTCAGGGTAAGCTTTCCTTCCGCTAAAAGTTCCCGTAAAATCTCACGAAACTCTTCCCGGTCTTCTTTTGCGACCTGAAGAAACATTGCCAGTTCCTTTTCCTTCATCGGAACGTAAAAATCATCCTTCACCAGATCACAAATTACTTTTTTTCTCTTCTCTCTGATTTCGTTATTACTCATGTAACCTCTCTATAAAACAAAACACTCTTGTATGCCATGCACACAAGAGTGTCATCCTTCGTAATGATTAAAATACGTTCAGATTCAGTACGACTGCAAGTAACATGAAGAATACTGCAAGGATCTTCGTGATCTTCACCAGCATACCTTCCATGGAACGTCCTTTATTTCTGCCCCAGTAGGTCTCAGCAGCGCCGCTGATGGAACCCAGTCCTGCGGATTTACCTTCCTGCATCAATACTAACACTGTCAGTGCTACGCATACCAATATAAAAATTATGTTGATTACCACTCTTAATGCTTCCATTTCACACCTCCTAATGTCAAGCAGATTTTATATTACCATATATTGTACACAATTGCAACAACATTTTACAATACAGCACCGAAAAGGCGGCATAAAAAAGACCCCCGGAAATCTTTACGATCTCACAGGGGTTCTTTGTTTTTTATTCTGAATGATCAGATCCACAGATTACTCTGCGATGTCACCATACATGAAGTACCAGTAACCATAAGCAGAATGCCAGATACCGGTGATCTTCTCGCTCTGTAGCCAGAAGTCATTGTAGTAAGCAACAGGGATGCAGCCTACCTGCTCCATCAGAACATCCTCAGCCTCATGAAGAGCTGCGGAACGCTCAGCGGTATCCATAGTGGAAGCTGCCTTCTTCATAGCTGCATCGAAGTCAGCGTTGGAGAACTTACCATCATTATTACCATTACCGGTGCAGAACAGATCTAACATATTGGAAGGATCGCTATAGTCTCCTACCCATCCGTTACGTGCTACCATGTACTCACCGTTACGTCTCATCGGAGTGAAGCTGGACCACTCAACGATATTTACTTCTACATTAACACCCAGCTCGCCCCAAGCCTGCTGTAAGTACTCAGCAACAACTTTGTGGTAACCTGCATCGTTGGTAGTATAGGTAATGGTAGGAAGTCCTTCACCGTTAGGATAGCCTGCATCAGCTAAAAGCTTCTTAGCCTCCTCCAGGTTAGCATCGAAATCATCGGAGATGTAGCTCTGTCCGCCGTTAGCATTTGCATTGAAGGAGCTGCCGTCGGTATCTACCCATCCCTCACCTACGAGGTTGTATGCGGGAGAATAGGTTCCCTGCATCAGGGTATTTGCTACATAGTCACGATCAATTGCCAGGCTCAGAGCCTTACGAACGTTAACGTTCTCGAATGCAGGATCTTCCAGGTTCAGGGACAGATAGTAAGTTCCTAAGATAGGATCTACATGGAACTCAGGGTTACCCTGCAAGCTGGGGATCTCCTGGGTAGGTACACTCTTGATGAACAGAACATCTCCGGACTGGAATGCAGTATAAGCTGCGTTGGAATCCTCCATCAGTACGAACTTGATGCTGCCAAGCTTGATCGCATCAGCGTTCCAGTAGTACGGGTTCTTGGACATAATGATGTGAGAATCGGGTACCCACTCGGTAATGTTGAAAGGTCCGTTGGAGATATAGGTCTCAGCTGCGGTTGCCCATGCATCGCCGTTAGCCTCTACAGTTGCCTGCTGAACAGGGCTCAGGGTAGCGAATGCTGCCAGAGACTCGAAGTAAGGGCAGGGATTGGAAAGTTCTACAACGAAGGTCTTGGCATCGGGAGCAGATACTGCCAGAGCGTCTACATCGCCTGCCTGTGCCTCGGCAAAACCCTTAACCATACCCAGAACAGTCTCAGCATAAGGAGCTGCTACTACGGGATCGCATACACGCTTCCAGCTGTATACGAAATCGTCTGCGGTCAGATCACTGCCGTCAGACCACTTTAATCCATCACGAAGATGGAAGGTCCAGGTAAGACCATCTTCAGATACTTCCCAGGTCTCAGCCTGTCCGGGAGCGATCTTGCCATCCTGGTCTACGGTCAGAAGACACTCAAAAGAGTGAAGCAGCATATTACCGCCATCTACTGCACTGTTCAGTGCGGGATCGATGGTCTCGGGATCGGGACCGATCTGAACGGTAAGCTGTTTGCCTTCGGTACTAACTTCGGTTGCTGCTGCATCGGTCTTGGTGCTGTCAGTTGCACTGGCACTGCCGGTTGCAGAAGAACCATTGTCACTGCTGCCGCATGCTGCCAGAGAACCTACCAGCATTGCTGCGGTGAGCAGCATAGCTAACTTCTTTTTCATAAAGTTATCCTCCTCTTTCTTTTCATACAAAAGCACTATGCTTTGTATAACTTTATATTAAACAGCTAAATTGCTCAGCTGTCAATACCTAATTTCAGGCATTGATCTTCTCCACATGGTGGCAAGCCACGTAGTGACCCTTTTCCACTTCTCTCCACTCGGGCTCTTTCTGTGCGCAACACTCATCCGCATAAGGACATCTGGTGCGGAAACGGCATCCGGTAGGAGGATTTAAGGGGCTGGGTACATCTCCCTGCAGAACAATACGTTTACTTGCTCTTGCCTTGATGGGATCTGCAATGGGGATTGCAGAGATCAGGCTCTTGGTATAAGGATGCAGGCTTCGTGCTACCAGCTCGTAGCTGTCTGCCAGCTCTACCATCTTACCGAGGTACATAACGCCGATACGGTCGGAGATATGTTTTACGACGGAGAGGTCATGGGCGATGAACAGATAAGTCAGTCCCATCTGCTCCTGCAGCTCCTCGAACATATTCACCACCTGTGCCTGGATCGATACATCCAGTGCGGAGATCGGCTCATCGCAGACGATGAACTGCGGGTTCACTGCCAATGCTCTCGCAATGCCGACACGCTGACGCTGTCCACCGGAGAATTCATGAGGATATCTGTTCGCATGCTCGGAGTTCAATCCTACTCTCTCCAGCATGGAGATGATCCTGTCATGACGTTCCTTCTTATTGGCAGCCAGCTTATGGATGTCGATGGCTTCCCCTACGATATCTCCTACGGTCATTCTGGGATCCAGACTTGCATAAGGATCCTGGAATACCATCTGCATCTTCTGACGGTAAGGCAGCATATCCACCTTTACTTTATTTTCAACGTCCAGTATCACATTGCCGTCAAATGTGATCTTACCGCCGGTGGGCTCATACAGACGTAAGATGGAACGACCGGTGGTGGTCTTACCACAGCCGCTCTCTCCTACCAGTCCGAGGGTCTCACCTTTGTTTACAAAAAAGCTAACATCATCCACTGCCTTCACGAACTTACGGTTCTTGCCCATGCCGCCTGCGGGGAAGTATTGCTTCAAATGTTCAACCTGAAGTAACTTATCACTCATTGGTATTTCCTCCCTCCATCTCAGCTTTCTGGTTCATAAAACAGTGTGCATAATGCGTCTTACTGAAATCCGTCTTAGGAGGATTCTCTCTCAGGCAGATCTTCATGCAGTTCTTACAGCGGGGGGCGAATGCACATCCCTCAGGCGGATTCAGAAGATCCACCGGGTTACCCTCGATGGGGATCAGCTTCTCATGCTTGGTGCTGTCCAGACGGGGGATACTCTCCAGAAGACCCTTGGTATATTCATGCTTCGGATGGTAGAAGATCTCGTCACAGGTACCGGTCTCCACGATACGACCGGCATACATGACTGCAATACGGTCACACATGCTCGCCACGATACCCAGGTCATGGGTGATCATGATAATCGCCATGCCCAGCTTGTCCTTCAGCTCCATCATCAGCTCAAGGATCTGCGCCTGAATGGTAACGTCCAGTGCAGTAGTAGGCTCATCGGCGATCAGAAGCTTCGGTTCACATGCCAGCGCGATTGCGATCATGACACGCTGTCTCATACCACCGGACAGCTCGTGAGGATACTGCTTCATACGCTTCTCCGGTTCGTTGATACCTACCAGCGACAAAAGCTCCACTGCTCTTGCATATGCTTTTTTCTTGTCCGCATCGGTATGCAGACGGATCACTTCCATGATCTGATTGCCAATGGTATATACGGGATTTAAGCTGGTCAGAGGATCCTGGAAAATAATGGAAACCTCTTTACCACGCATTTTGGAAAAATCTTTTTCGGTCATTTTCTCCACTTCGTGTCCATTGAAGTGAAGTTCTCCGCCCATCAGCTTACCGGGATAAGCGGTCAGTCCCATCAGACTGTATGCGGTTACGGATTTACCGGAACCACTCTCTCCTACGATGCCCAGTACTTCCCCTTCCTTCAGGTGAATGGAGACATCGTTCAGTGCCTTTACTTCTCCGGCAGGAGTAAAGAAAGAGAGACGTTCATGCTGTATATCTACCAGATAATTGTTATCCATCTTCACTACTCCTTCCATTAATTCTTAAGCTTCGGGTCAAATGCGTCACGAAGTCCGTCACCAAACAGGTTAAAGCTTAAGATGATCAGACTGATCAGCAGACAGGGTGCAAACAGCAGGTACGGGAATGTGATCATTCCGTTAATGGCATCACTTGCAAGGCTTCCCAGGGAAGGCAGAGGAACTGCCACACCCATACCTAAGAAGCTCAAATAACTCTCGGTAAAAATTGAGGAAGGGATCTGCAGTGTGGTGGTAACGATCAGAGTACCGATACAGTTGGTCAGCAGATGCTTTTTAATGATACGGCCATCCTTGGCTCCCAGAGCCTTGGCTGCCATGACATAATCATTTTCCTTCAGGGTCAGGATCTGGCTTCGTACCATACGTGCCATTCCTACCCAGTACAGCAATGCGAATACGATGAAGATACTGATCAGGTTAGATCCTACGATCTGCATCCATCCGAATCCGGGAAGCTGTGCCAGATTCGCCAGAGGGTCCTTTAACGCAAAGGACAGTAGTACGATCAGCAGGAAATCCGGTATCGTATAGATAATATCCACAATACGCATGATGATCAGATCCACCCATCCACCGAAGAATGCAGAGATGGAACCGATCAGGGAACCGATCACGAAAATGATGGCAGTAGCGATCAGACCAACCAACAGGGAGATACGGCTTCCCATCATAACACGGATGGCATAATCACGGCCCATTTTATCGGTACCGAGCACATGGGGGAATACCTTCTCTCCCGCATCCATACGCTCTATCTCTTTCTCGGAATACTGCATGGGGTGCAGATTCTCGCTTCCTTTGATCTGTGTCTTGTAATCATAGGGATAAAATGCCGGCACGATAAAGGAAAAGATCATAACTACAATAATAACGAAGAGGCTGACCATGGCAACCTTATTCTTACGAAGTCTGCGGAAGCCATCCTGCCAGAAGCCCACGCTCTCACGCATGATGACCTGGCTCTGCTTCTCTTCTTCATTCGCCGGCATAAAATCTTCCGGTTTATATTTTACATGAAAGCTCATAGCATTCGGTTCTTTCATCGGTATCTTCCTTCCTGTTAATCTTACTTCAACTTGATCCTGGGGTCGACGAGCTTATATACGATATCCACCAGCACATTCATGACAACCATCAGTGTTGCGAGGAAAATGGTGGTACCCATGATCATGGTGTAGTCACGGTTAATGATCGAGCTGACAAATTCATTGCCCAGACCGGGGATCGTGAAAATCTTCTCTACTACGAAGCTTCCTGTCATAGTATAAGCCATCATAGGACCTACATAGGTGATAACGGGGAGCAGTGCATTTCTCAGTGCATGCTTGAACAGACGGAAGAAAGGTTTTACTCCCTTCGCCGTAGCGGTTCTCATATAATCCTGTCCCAGAACATCCAGCATGGAAGAACGCATCAGTCTCATAATATAAGCAGTGGGGTACAATGCCAGTGCGATCACGGGCATCACATAATGCTTCCAGGTGCCGATTCCGTAAGTGGGCAGTATCTTTACCTTACTTCCCAGGAAATACAGAAGCAGAGTACATATAACGAAGCTTGGTACCGCAATACCACAAGTGGAGATCACGGAGATCACGCTGTCCAGCGTCTTGCCACGATGGGTAGCTGCCAGACATCCCAGTGGGATACCTACCAACAGCGCTACGATAACGGAAAGTCCACCTACTCTTGCAGATACAGGGAACTTGGATACTATAATAGAAGTAACGGTTCTTCCTCTCTGCTTCAGAC
This sequence comes from Clostridium sp. AM34-9AC, assembly GCF_003480225.1. Classification (NCBI taxonomy): domain Bacteria; kingdom Bacillati; phylum Bacillota; class Clostridia; order Eubacteriales; family Clostridiaceae; genus Clostridium; species Clostridium sp. AM34-9AC. The sequence goes on along the minus strand of NZ_QUIU01000027.1, from coordinate 38,896 downwards.
TCTCTCCGAAATCACCGTGCAAAGCATCTTTCATATACGTCAGATACTGCTGGGACAAAGGCTTGTCCAGTCCATATTTTGCCTCCAGGGCTGCCTGTGCAGCAGGGCTTACTGCTTTCTCCGAGAGGAACGGACCACCGGGGACCATGTTCATCAGGAAAAAGGTGAGTGTTGCTACTGTAAAAATCGTGATCAGCGCCAGACCGATACGTTTTGCAATATATTTAAGCATCTCTTCAACTCCTTGCTTTTCTTTTGCCTACGGACATTCATAAAATACACTTTTCGTATTTGTATGCAAGTATACACGTACGTAAAATGTACTTTACTTTTCCGACAACGACTTTTGTTATATTACAACACTTTTTCAAGGCTGTCAACTGAATTACATATGAAGCATCTGCCAGTTTCCGTGTTTTTCTTATTCCTGATTTATCTCCACCGTGTTCGTGTGCTACGCACATTTGTCTGTATATTTATGAAAAAGTTTTTCATTAAAAATAGTCTCTGTTTTTCAATTCCTGTATATAGTGTATATTTTCCAGTATATGATGTATATTTACACATTATATTTTTGTTCTTTTTTCTTTCTCCCATGTATGTCTCTATAGTTTTCCTCAAAAAAAAGAAGAATTTCCGGTGCAGAAAATTCTTCTTTTTTATACATTTTTTATTTTTTGTAGTTTTCATTTTGTTGCGCAGTCACTCAGATTTTGCGAAACGGTTCCATATATGCTGCCGCATCCTTCAACTCTTCTTCAATGGTCAGTAATCGATTGTACTTTGCCACGCGGTCACTACGGCAGGGAGCTCCTGTCTTAATCTGTCCGGCATTCAATGCCACTGCAATGTCTGCGATGGTGGTATCCTCCGTCTCCCCGGATCTATGTGAGATCACTGCCTTATATCCGTTCTTGTGAGCCATCTCCACTGCTTCGAAGGCTTCGGACAAGGTTCCGATCTGATTGACCTTCACTAAGATTGCATTGCCGCAGTGCAGTTTGATCCCGGCATCCAGCCGCTTTGTATTTGTGACAAACAGGTCATCTCCCACTAGCTGGATCTTCTCTCCCAGCCGTTTCGTCAGCTCCTGCCATCCGTCCCAGTCATTTTCATCCAGTCCGTCCTCAATAGAGATAATGGGATAGTTCTCCACAAGCCGTTCATAATACGAGATCATTTCTCCGGTATCCCGCAGGACTTCCTCTCCCTTCAGCTTACTCTCTCCGGGGAAATGGTACATTCCCGTTTTTTCATTATATAGTTCACTGCTAGCGGCATCCATGGCGATCTTGATATCCTGCCCCGGTACATATCCGGAAGCCTCGATCGCCTCCACGAGGAAATCCAGCACGCTCTCCGCATCCGGCAGATTGGGGGCAAAGCCGCCCTCATCCCCGACTCCGGTGGACAAGCCTTTCTCCTCCAGCAGTTTTTTCAGATTATGATAAATTTCCGCACAGATCCGTAACCCTTCCGCAAAGGTTTCTGCCTGTACGGGCATGATCATAAACTCCTGGAAATCCACGGTGTTCGCCGCATGCTTTCCGCCGTTTAAGATATTCATCATAGGTACCGGCAGAAGTCTCGGAGAGATTCCTCCGAAGTAACGATACAGGGGAAGGCCCAGTGCCTCCGCAGCTGCTCTTGCCACCGCCATGGACACTGCCAGCATGGCATTGGCACCTAAGCTGCTCTTGTTGTCCGTGCCGTCCGTCTCCCGTAGGATTCTATCGATACGGATCTGCTCCAGGGCATTTTCTCCCAGTAAAACACCGACAATTTTCTCGTCTATATTTTTCACGGCATGTTGCACGCCCAGACCGAAATATCTGGTCTCACCGTCCCTGAGTTCCACAGCCTCGAACTGTCCGGTACTGGCTCCGGAGGGCACCGCTGCCATCCCCTGAAAACATCTGCCGCTCTCTCTGTCCTTCACCGTGACAGTGGCAGACACCGTGGGATTTCCTCTGGAATCCAGAATCTCCCTTCCATGTACTTCGACGATCTCCAGATATTTTTCCATAAAAACCTCCTTACAGGCATATCTACTTTACTTTTTCTGATGTAAGTATGTCCCGTAAGGAGGTTTCTATTCAAATCTATCCGTAATTAATATGCTTTTCCGGCAAGGATCTCGCAGTAATCCTTATAATTTTTCTCAAGCAGTGCCGGAGTATCCAGTCCATAGGGACACTTGGATTTACATCTGCCACAATGCAGGCACTCTTCAATCTTACGCATTTTTGCCTGCATCTCGTCTGTCAGCTGTGCTGCGGAAGGTGCTCTGCGGATCATCAGGCTCATGCGGGCACAGTTGTTGATCTCGATCCCTGCCGGACAGGGCATGCAATAGCCGCAGCCTCTGCAGAACTCTCCCTGCAGTTCTTCTCTGTCACGATCGATCACCGCCTGCAATTCGGGTGTTAATGCAGGAGGATTATCTATATAGGACAGAAATTCATCCAGTTCGCTCTCCCGCTGCACTCCCCAGATCGGAAGTACATTATCAAACTGTGCCAGATATGCATATGCCGCTGCGGAATTATTGATCAGTCCGCCGGACAGTGCCTTCATGGCAATGAATCCCATGCCTGCCTTTTTGCAATCCTGTACCAGTTCCAGATCCTTGTCCGTCGCCAGATAACAGAAGGGAAACTGCAGAGTCTCATACAGTCCGCTTTCGATAGCTTCATGTGCCACGTTCAGACGATGGTTCGTGATGCCGATATGGCGGATCATGCCTTTGTCCTTTGCTTCCAGCATAGCCTCATACAAGCCTGTGCCGTCTCCCGGCTTCGGGCAGAATGCCGGGTTATGGAACTGATAAATGTCAATATAGTCTGTTTTTAATTTTTCCAGGGAAGTATGCAGTTCCTTCCAGAAGCCTTCTGCTGTGGCAGCACCGGTCTTGGTAGCGATATATATTTTATCCCGCATCCCTTCAAAAGCTGCGCCCACTTTCTCTTCACTGTCGGTATAGTATCTGGCAGTGTCATAAAAGGTCACGCCTGCGGCATAGGCTTTGCGAAGCAGTCCGATGGCTGCTTCTTTGGAGATCCGCTGGATGGGCAGCGCTCCGAAGGAGTTCTTCTCCACAGTAATTCCCGTACTTCCTAAAGTTACCAGATTTCTCTTCTGTTCCATATAATATAATTCTTCCTCCTGCTGATAAGAAGATATCATGTAAAAATCAGTTACAAAATCCTCAGGCACCGTGCAAAGTGCCTGAGGAATCTTCATCTGCTTTTATGGTTTCTGCGATCTTACCGAAAATATTCCGGTGATTACTTTTTAATTAACAGAGACTTTCCTGTCATTTCAGCGGGCTGCTCCATACCCATCACGTTGATCAGGGTAGGTACGATATCTGCCAGGCATCCGCCCTCTTTCAGAGTATAGGCAGGATCGTAGTTTACCAGGATGAAAGGAACCGGATTGGTAGTATGCGCGGTATGAGGCTGACCGGTGGTGTAATCGATCATCTGCTCTGCGTTACCGTGGTCTGCACAGATGAACAGAACGCCGTCTACATCCTTCACTGCCTGTACTGCCTTGCCTACGCACTCATCTACGGTCTCAATCGCCTTGATGGCTGCAGAGATCACACCGGTATGGCCTACCATATCGGGGTTTGCGAAGTTGATCACGATCACATCATATTTTTCAGAGCGGATCGCATCAAGCAGCTTCTCACATACTGCGGGAGCACTCATCTCGGGCTTCAGATCGTAGGTTGCCACATCCTTGGGAGAATTTACGAGAATACGATCCTCTCCCTCGTTGGGCTGCTCTACGCCGCCGTTGAAGAAGAAGGTTACATGTGCATACTTCTCAGTCTCGGCGATACGTGCCTGCTTCATGTCATGGGCTGCCAGCCACTCACCGAAGGTATTGGTAATGGCGATCTTGTGGAATGCCACTTCTTTATTAGGAATGGTAGGATCGTAATCGGAGAAGCATACAAAAGTAATATCCTTTCTCACACGGTCAAATCCCTTGAAGTCATCATCACAGAAGGCTCTTGTGATCTCTCTTGCACGGTCGGGACGGAAGTTGAAGAAAATTACGGAATCCTTGTCCTGCACCAGTCCGACTGCCTTGCCGTCTTCTACAACAACAGTAGGTTTTACAAACTCATCGGTCTCTTCTCTGTCGTAAGACTCCTGGATACCGCAGATACCGCAGGCAGCGGTCAGACCTTTGCCTTCGGTCATGGCATCGTAAGCCAGCTGTACACGGTCATAGTTGTTATCACGATCCATAGCATAGTATCGTCCCATTACGGAAGCGATCTTACCTACACCGATTTTCTTCATTTCTTCATTTAACTGCTCTGCATAGCTCTTACCGCTGGCGGGAGGGGTATCACGTCCATCTAAGAAGCAGTGAACATATACCTTCTCCAGGCCCTGCTGCTTCGCCAGCTCCAGCAGGCCGTACAGATGGGTAATGTGGCTGTGTACGCCACCGTCGGATAACAGACCCATCAGATGCAGGGCGCTGTTGTTCTTCTTACAATTATCAATGGCTTTTAACAGAGCTTCATTCTTAAAAAAGTCGCCGTCCTGGATCTCCTTGGTGATACGGGTCAGCTCCTGATATACGATACGGCCGGCACCCATATTCATATGACCTACTTCAGAGTTACCCATCTGGCCTTCGGGAAGACCTACTGCCATACCGCTGGCATTACCATGTACAAAAGGATACTCCTTCATCAGGGAGTCCATTACAGGGGTACTGGCCTGTGCTACGGCGTTGCCCTCTACCTTATCATTCAATCCATAACCATCCAGGATCATTAATACAACCGGTTTCTTTCTCATCGATCGTTCCTCCATTTTTACTTTTGATTATTATAAATTACCAGTACGGCTCCGGAAAATGGTCTGCGTCCCGGATCCGTTCTGAAAGCTTACATTACGTCCACCGAGATTATACACTGAAAACGACGGATGCGCAATAGTAACCGCAGATTTCTTGATCTGCATCTTTGGGCGTTTTTTCTGCAAATCATTTTTCTGCAAATCATCCGGATTTACTTGTATTTTTCCTGCATATGCGCTAAAATATCCCTTAAACTCTCATTTGGGAAAAGGGGTTATCTTATGGTTACATTATTGGCAAAATTATTTATCAGGGATCATGAAAACGTTACGGATTCCGGCGTTCGCCAGGCATATGGAATGCTCTGCGGTATCGTCGGGATTTTTTTCAACCTGATCCTGTTCACTACCAAGGCTCTGGCAGGCTTTTTCAGTCATTCCATCGCCATCACGGCGGATGCATTCAACAACCTGTCGGATGCAGCATCCTCCATCATTACGCTGGCAGGCTTCAAAATGGCGGGACAGAAGCCGGACTCTGACCATCCCTTCGGACACGGACGGATCGAATATATCTCCGGGCTGTTAGTCTCTATTTTAATCGTGCTCATGGGCTTCGAGCTGGTAAAAAGCTCTGTAAGTAAGATTTTCCATCCGGAAGTTCCTGACTACTCCCCTGTCATTATTGGCATCCTGGTATTTTCGATCCTGGTAAAGTGCTATATGGCTCTGTATAACCGCAGCATCGGTTCCCGGATCGGTTCTGTGGCAATGAAGGCTACCGCCATTGACAGTTTGAGCGATATGATAGCAACCACCGTGGTTCTCATCGGCACTATCGTCTCCGCCGCCTCGGGCATCATTATCGACGGTTACTGTGGTGTGCTGGTGGGTATGTTCATCCTGTACTCCGGATTTGTCGCAGCCAAAGACACGATCAGTCCCCTGCTTGGGCAGCCCCCCGAGCCTGAACTGGTACAGCAGATTAACGACATCGTTCTCTCTTATGATGATGTCACCGGGATTCACGATCTGATCGTGCATAATTACGGCCCCGGAAGGACTCTGATCTCTCTGCATGCGGAGGTTCCTGCCGACGGTAATATTCTGACCCTGCACGATACGATCGATACCATAGAGCATGAACTGCGCAGCAAATTAAACTGTAACGCTGTGATCCACATGGATCCCGTCAGCACCAATGACCCCGAGACACTGTCCCTGAAAGCAGAGGTAAAAGCTTATCTGGATCAGATCGATCCAAAACTCAGCATGCATGATTTCCGCATCGTCAAGGGACTGACCCACACGAACCTCATTTTTGACATCGTAGTCCCCTATGATTATCCCGTTTCCGATCAGGATGTGGTTGACTCCGTCACGAAACGGATCCAGATGAACCACCCGGATTTCTACGCAGTGATTGATGTGGATAAGGCAGTGGTACAATAAAGTTTGTATTAAAAACGCCATTTTTTGCATAAAAAATACAAAAACAGGAGATTTTGGCCTTTTATAAGAGCTTATTTTCGCTAAAATGGGAAAAATAATAAAATCAGTACAAAAAATGTTTGATTTAGAAGATTTTTTGTACTGATTTTGCTATTTTGATGCGATTTGCACCAAAACAATAGAAATGGCTGTAGGCAGAAATGCCTATGACGTACAGATATTATGAGAAAATGTAGAACCCCTGCAGCGGATGGAATGTCCTTCCGGGAATGTTTGTCGGACGATGGTGATATTTTCTCGACCGCTATGTCACTTTTCGTCAGGAAATTCCATCCGGGAGACCTGACACCCCGGAAGGATGTTCCATCCGATGCGGGCGTTCGTGGGGGTTATGTCAACCCTACGTTACGAGCCATGCACTCAATTTATTCCTGACTGTTGATGTAGTTGATCAGTCCCTCTGCGGCGATAATCTTCTGCATGAACTCGGGGAACGCCTGTCCCTGGAAGCTTTCGCCTGTGGTAAGATCTTGGATCACTCCGGTATTGAAATCTATCTCGACTTCATCGCCGTTTTGAATCTTCCGGGATGCCTCGGGACACTCAATGATGGGCAGTCCGATGTTAATGGCATTGCGGTAGAAGATTCTGGCGAAGGTCTCTGCGATGACACAGCTGACACCTGCAACCTTGATGGCGATGGGGGCATGCTCTCTGGAGGAGCCGCAGCCGAAGTTTTTCTCCGCTACGATGATGTCACCCTTTTTTACATTTTTAATAAAGTCCTTGTCAATATCCTCCATGCAGTGAGTGGCCAGTTCTGCAGGATCGGAGGAATTCAGATATCTTGCGGGAATGATAACGTCAGTATCCACGTTATCTCCGAATTTGAAAACTATTCCTTTTGCGTTGTTCATTTTCCGTTACCTTTCTATTACAAATGTTTCAAATATTTTTCCTGTTCCAATATATCTCTTACTTTTCCATGCAGGCAGCCACAGGATTCCACAATCCCTTACTTGCCTGCCCGCATCTTGCTTTTTCCTGCAGCTTACTCCAGTTCGCAGGGACAGGATATCTTGCCGGTGATGGCGCTGGCTGCCGCTACTGCGGGACTTGCCAGATAGATCTCGGATTTTACATGTCCCATACGTCCGACAAAGTTACGATTGGTCGTGGAGACACATCTCTCGCCTTCTGCCAGGATACCCATGTATCCACCAAGGCAGGGTCCACAGGTAGGAGTGCTTACGACTGCTCCCGCTTCAATAAAGGTCTTCAGAAGTCCCTCTTCCATGGCCTGCATATAGATGGACTGGGTGGCAGGAATTACGATGCAGCGCATGCCTTTCGCCACATGTCTGCCTGCAAGCACCTTCGCTGCGGTGCGCAGATCGTCAATACGTCCGTTGGTACAGGATCCGATCACTACCTGATCAATGGCAATAGGATCCATCTCGTGGATCTCATCGATGGTATGTGTATTCTCCGGCAGATGAGGGAAGGCCACGGTAGGCCGTAAAGTGCTTAAGTCAATGGTATACTCCGCATCATACTGTGCATCCGGGTCTGCTTCGAATACTTTACAGGGACGCTTGGAGTGTTCTTCCATATAAGCAATAGCTTTCTCATCCACAGGGAAAATACCATTCTTGCCACCGGCCTCAATGGCCATATTGGCAATGGTGAAACGGTCATCCATGGACAGATTGGCGATACCGTCCCCTACAAATTCCATAGACTTGTACAGTGCACCGTCCACACCGATCATGCCGATGATATGTAAGATCACATCCTTACCACTGACCCATTCTGCGGGTTTGCCGGTCAGATTGAATTTGATTGCCGCAGGTACTTTGAACCATGCCTTACCGGTAGCCATACCGGCTGCCATATCCGTGCTTCCCACACCGGTGGAAAATGCTCCCAAAGCACCGTAAGTACAGGTATGGGAATCTGCACCGATGATCACATCTCCGGCTACAGTAAGTCCTTTCTCCGGAAGCAGGGCATGTTCGATCCCCATCTCTCCTACTTCGAAATAATTCGTGATCTCATTGCGTCTTGCGAATTCACGGACACATTTGCAGTGCTCCGCAGATTTAATATCCTTATTGGGAACAAAATGATCCGGTACCAGTGCGATCTTATCCTTATCGAACACTCCCTGTACCTTCATTTTATCCATTTCCTTGATTGCCACCGGACTGGTAATATCGTTGCCCAGCACCAGATCCAGCTGTGCCTCGATCAGCTGGCCTGCCTGTACCTGCGCAAGGCCCGCTGCCTGTGCAAGTATCTTCTGTGTCATTGTCATTCCCATTGTCTACTGCTCCTTTTTCTCTTCATACAGCTTTTCTATTTCAGAACCCGGGAACAAAATCTGCCTCTTTCAGGCTTTTCTCCGGGGTTTGGAATAGATACATTGTAGCACACTCATTTGTAATTGAAAACATCCACAGTTAACGTATTTCTACGGAAATGTAGATGTTTCGGCTTCAATTTATTGATTTATTTTAATATTGCAATGTAATACTTTTTATGATTACAGTGGTTGTTTTTCTCCGGCCGTCACTGTGTCCCCGGAATTGTCGTAGTTCCCACTCTCCTGCTTTACTTTCCAGATCAGCACCACCTTAAACAGATCTCCGTCCAACTCGATCCGGAACTTTCCGCCCTGTAATTCTGTGAAGCTTTTGGCAATCGCCAGTCCCAATCCGCTGCCCTCAGTATTGCGTGAGACATCTCCCCTGACAAATCGTTCCGTCAGCTCCTCTCCGGATACGGATAGCTCCTGTGCTGTGATGTTTTTTAAGATAATGGTCACATCATCCTTTGCCGTAAAACCGTTAACATAGACTCTGGTTCCCGGCAGAGCATATTTTGCAATATTGCCAAACAGATTTTCAAAAATCCGGAAGGTCTTCTGACTATCTAACGGCACGATGACCTTCTCCTCCGGCATGCTCATCCGCACATCCAGTCCGGCATCCGCCAGCTTATCTTCCATCTCGAATTCGACCTGTTTCACCATGCTTACGATATCCACATCACGGATGTCGAGCGTGATATTCTGGGAATTTGCCTTGCTGACTTCGAACAGATCCTCGATCAGTGCCTTCAGGCGCAGCGATTTACGATCCAGCGTCTCTAAGTACTCCTTCCGCTGTTCCTCCGTTACTCCCGGCTCCTGCAATAATTTTACATAAGTAATGATGGCCGTCAGTGGTGTCTTCAGATCATGGGATACATTCGTGATCAGTTCCGACTTCATCCGCTGGCTCTTCACTTCCTCCGCCACCGCATTGCGGAAGCCCTCTTCGATCCGGTAGATCTGCGGTTTGAAGGGTTCAAATACTCCCAGATCCTCCTCAATGGTCACATTCAGATTGCCCTGGGCGATCTCATTGGTAGCCTTTAACAGCAATCCGTACTTTTTCTGCAATTTGCTGACATAACGCCGTAGTACAAAATACAGTACCACAGAATAAATGACTGCAATCGTCACTCCTCCCAGCGGAAGGCTGCATACGATCACCAGAATCAGGGCATTCCACAATACGATCCGCAGGATCAGCTTCTTGGCATCCTTTGTCACATCAAAATGCTCTGCATCATGATAGACATCCACCACCTTATCCCTGCCAATGGAGAATCCCCTCTTCATTCCTCTCCACAGTTTTTTCCAGAGAGGCACTAACAGATAGCACAAGCTGTGCTGTCTCAAATATGTTCCGGCTCCCTGGACCCGAATTGCCCGCAGGGACACACCGCAGCACCAGGTAATGAAAAACAAGGCTGCCACTGCCAGAACATTTAATGCATAGGTCAGTATTATGGTCAATAACAGTATCTGCGCACTGTTTCCCCGTAAAACCGTGCTCAGCGCATGACCGCTTCTTACCCAGGATACCAGTCCTACCACCTGTTCACTTCCGATACCGGCTATGATAGTCAGGATCACAACGATCGCCTCGACAGGCAGCTTCAGCAGCATCACCTTCTCCCAGGCTCTCTCTTCTCCAAGTCCCGGAAATGCAAGCGCCAGCAGGAAGATCAACAGTGCCAGGATCAGAAATACCTGCTGACATCCTGACAGATAATAGGATTCATACTCTCCCATGGAAAAGTAAACACTGACATTGTTCATATCCTGATCATAATAAATAAATTGTCCGTTCTGTCCCAGACTTTGTGCTGCCTGTCTGGAGATGCAGAAGGTGATCTCACAATTTTTCGGCATTTCCAACCGGAACATGGTATTATGACCGGCATCGATCGTTGTGCCCATATTGGCATCCACCATTCGCGTAAGACCGCAATTACGGATCACTTCCGCCGCTGTCTTACGAAGGGTTGTCGTATCCGATCCGATCACCGTATTTCCTAAGGTTGCATCATTGCCATAGGCATCAAATACAAAAGTCAGATAAAAGCACTGTTCCTCCGCCACGATATCTGTATCCGCCAGATTACTTAGGATCTCTCCGGTCTGAGTATCCCGGATCCTATAATCATACAAATTATTCAACTGACCAAAGGAGTTTTCCAGGGTATTGAAATGTTCTTCCAGGTATTCCCCGGTCTGCGCCGCCAAGATTCCCTGGGCCGCATAGTTTTCGGGATCTGCTCCTTCCGGTATCGTGAGCTCCTCCGTATCTCCATATGCCACTTCTGCCCGTTTCCGGTCATCATTGAGCCATTCGTTTCCCTCCGTGGGCTGCATATATAATTCCACATAGCTTAAGGAAGTCTGGTGTTCTTTGTTGTACAGATCTCGGTAGAGCAGATAGCAGTTCTGATACAAATACGTAATCGTATTCGACGTCTCCAGCGGATCCGCAATGTATTGTTCATTTCTCCTGCTCTCCGCCCTGCGCTCGAAGATTCCGTAGCAGGCAGTAAAAATGCCGGAAGCTGCCAGACTGACAATCAGTCCGATGATCAGCCATTTGACTGCAGGCTTTCTGTATTCTCGGTTTTCCCTGTTTTCTGTTGTCTCCGCTTTCACAGCCTCTGTTACCTGTTCCATTCTTACACCTCTCCGGCCATTTCCCTCTGCCTGCCGAAACGCTTTGTTTTCCACAGCCGTATTTATTGTTTGTCGATCTTATATCCTACGCCCCATACCACTTTCAGATACTTGGGATTCCGCGGATCGATCTCGATTTTTTCACGGATGTTCCGCACATGTACCATAATAGTATCGGTGTTGACCGCTTTCTCGTTCCAGATACGCTCATAGATCTCATCTGCGGAAAATACTCTGCCCGGATTCTTGATCAAAAGCTGTACGATCTTGAATTCCATAGGAGTCAGCTTCACTGCTTCTCCGTCCACCGTCACTTCCACGGTTTCTTCGTTAAGTTCCAGTCCACCGATGGTATACACATGGGATTTTTCCTGTTCTTCCCCACTGACCGCCGTCAGATATTTGGAATATCTGCGCAGATGGGAATTCACCCTCGCCAACAGTTCCAACGGTGTAAAGGGTTTGGTCACATAGTCATCCGCTCCCATATTTAATCCCATGATCTTGTCCACTTCCTCGGACTTGGCGGACAGCATGATCACCGGGAACTCGTGATTCTGCTCCCGCAGCTTCATTAACATTGTCACACCGTCCATCACCGGCATCATAATATCCAGAATAGCCAGATGGATCTCTTCCTGTGCTACGATCTCCAGTCCTTCCTTACCGTTGGCAGCTTTCCATACCTGATACCCCTGATTTTTCAGGTAAATCTCCACACCATCCCGGATCTCCTTATCATCCTCCACGATGAGAATATGATATTTATTGTTCTCCATGACTCCCTCTCATTCTGCCGCATGCGGCAAGGGGATCCTCTCCCCTGTCTGTTTCTGATTCTAAGTTATAATTTCTAATTTCACCTACAGAAAAAACAAAAGATTTTCTAAAGATTTTTTTCCAGAAACGTTAGTATTTTTACTATGGGTACGATCAGTATCCCACAGAAAAAATTACTGACACCATGCACGAAATCCCAGGGCAGCCCGCTGATGATCCAGGCAACCATTTTCTGAAAGCTTAAACCATACAGCAGCGCCTGCGCCGGTGCATACAAAGTTCCGAATAAGAAGCCATGGGCAGCACACAGCAACATATAGACAAGCGGACGAAGCTTCTCCGGAATCCGTTTTGGTAACAGCATGGTCGCTCCCCACAGCACTGCCCACAGATACAGATAAGGGATCCACCAGGTGGCAAAGCCGCAGAATATCCCGTTCAGCAGCACATATGTATAGATGGGATACAATGCTTTTTTCCGATATACCACGGTAAACGCAATCGTAAAAACACCAAGGAGGTGGACATTCGGTGCCACCTCCATGATCATCTTCGAAGCGTACATTAACGCTCCCAGCATTGCGAAAACCGCCATCTCTCTGATCGTCAGTTTTCCGTTTTTCAACTGTTACTTCTCCACTTTGAAGGAATAGGTATCCCCGGCAGTCACAGGAGTGGCATCTACACCGGTAGAAGCATATTCGCCGTTAATGTAAAATGCCCAGTAGGTCTGGTCCACATCATAATCTGCCGTTACACCGTTTACCGTCTTCACATAGAGACCGTAATCTCCCTCTTCCCCTGCGATGATGCCAATCTCTGTCAGGGCATCCCCCACATTTTCCTTGTCAGTATGAATGGTAAAACTGCTCTCAGCACCTTCCGTATCCGTTACGGTCAGAGTAAACTCGGTATTGCCCTCTCCCAGCTCACTGCCGTCCGCAAAAACTCCGTCCGTCTGCGCCTGTACCGTTCCCTGTGTACTGCCGTTATCCCCGGACTTACTGCCACAGGCGGTCATTCCGGCTGCCATGGTTACTGCCAGCAGTACTCCGCAGACTCTTACTTTCCATTCTCCTGTCATAAATCTTTTCATACTTGTCCTCATACTCCTTCTTTTTTCTGTATTTCCTGTCGATTTTTCCTTATTACATTTTTCCATATTACAGTCAAAATCGCATCCGGTATTTCCACGGTTATACTTCATCCTCATAGTACCGGATCATGCATACCAGTTCACCGTCCTCTACGGACACCTCCGCTTCCTCTCCCAGAAATTCATTGCTGATCCCGATGGGGAAATCGTTGGTGATCACAGCATTTTCCAAAGAATATTTCATGCCGCGGATATTCACGCCTTTTGCCTCCTTCGTCAGGGCAAACAGCGACATGGTGCCCTCCAGCTCCTTCCGGAAATGCACGGCTTCGTTCTGCAGTACGAGCACCATTCCCGTACCGTCTACCAGGTACCCCACCGCGCCGTGATTTTTGAGATACAGCAGACACTGGATATTCGCCAGAGTATGATCAAATCTCCCGCCGGTGGCCGCATAAATACGGAAATCGGTATAGCCCAGCTCCAGCCCCCGCTTGATAGCTGCCAGCATGTCTGTGTCATCCTTGCACTCCGGCAGGCGGCAGATTTTCTCCGGAACGGTCTGTTGTAGCTGTTCCACAGCAAGCTTCTCCTGTTCGCTCATCGAGTCAAAATCTCCGATGATCAGATCCGGCTCCACATTCAGTATCCCACAGTAGCTTAAACCGCCGTCCACCGCGATCACATAATCTTCCTCCGTCACAGACAGCTCTCCCATCGTGAGATCTCCTGCGCCGATCAAAATACATTTACCCATAGTATTTAAAGTTTTCCTTTCCTGTAACGGTTCCGTCCACGAGCCGTCACGCACTATTCTACAATTTCTGCGTTTACTTTTCAAGCCATACGCAGTATATTTAATCTGTTCAAACTTACAACGATACTCAGAGGATCAACATCCCTGTATGTGAAAGGCACTCTCATGAATCTATATGACAATCAGCCGCTGACCGTTGCGGAGCTCCGCAGGTTGCAGGCTTTGGAAAACCGATATCGGAATGCTGCCAGAGAAGTGTTCACGAACCGTGTGGAATACTACCACAGGTTCACCGGTGGGCACTACACTTCTATCACCATCCGTGACCAGAAGACCCGCTGGGGAAGCTGTTCCTCGAGAGGAACTTTATCCTTCAATTACCGCCTGATCTACGGTCCCGCCGGTCCTCTGGATTATGTGGTAGTCCACGAGCTCTGCCACCTGACTCATATGAACCATTCGAAGGACTTCTGGAACATGGTCGAGCGCATCATGCCGGATTACCGGATCTATAAGCAGTGGTTAAGGGAGCACGGACAGGAGCTTACCCTGACGACACATCTGAAAAAGCAGGGCATTCCCATCCGCCTTGGCTAAGGCGCCATGCTATAAATGGCGGCCTGTTTTTCAACAGACCGCCATCTTTTACTATTCTGCTCTACGCAGTGCTATCTTCCGTTTATCTGTTCTCGTTTACATAGACCTGTACACGGCTCTGAATGACACCTGCCACATCTCTCGCACTCTTCTGTCCTGAGAAGTATGCTCCGGCTTCTTCCGAAATGATATTGGAGATTGCCTCATTATAGTATCCTCTCTTGTTCACGCTTTCCACAAAGCTTACGATCCTGTCCACCTGCTCCTGTGTCAGCTGCGGCAGCAGTATTTCCTCCCCATTGATGTAATAGGTCTCATCGTATTCCACTTTGTTGCCGTTCTCATCCATATAGTACGGCTTCTTCGTAGCATCCTGCACATTCTTCTCAAAGGTGCTGCGAAGTACCGGAAGATTGTATTCCTGTTCCTGTATCTTATCCTGATATTCCTGTGTCAGATAGTAGCGCAGGAATTCCCATGCACCATCCAGATTCTTGGATTTTGCAGACAGGGCATACATCCAGTTACCTGCCCATAATACAGATCCCATATCTCCATCGGTCGGGAAGCCTACAAAGGAGATATCCTCACCGAAGACACCGTTGATCGTACCGTTCAGGTCACGGATGTTGCTGATGGAAATGGTATCCAGCAGGGTTCTGTCCTCGCGGTACTGGGATTCATAATTATTCCAGTAATCCTCTCCCCAGTAATCCTCTCCATATTCTACCGGCAGCTCGCCTGCATAGGCCAGCATTGCCACGAAATTATCCGTATCAAATGCACATTTTCCTGTGGATACATCCACGAAATCACTGCCGCAATAGTTCATCATGGTATACAGGAAGCTGTCTCTGGTAATATCACTGAAGAGTGCGGTTCCTTCCGGCATGGAATCCCGGATCGTCTGCAGCTCTTCCATAGTAATGGAGGTGCGGTCACCGAAAATAGATTCTTTTCCTACCATAGTAGAGATATAGAAGGAAGGAATCACATAGTACAGTTTACCGTCCACACGGTACGCATCCCAGACATTCTGCAGATAGTCGTTTTTCGATAATTCCTCATCCCCCGCAATGAGATCATCCACATTTGCCACCAGTCCCTTGGCAATATAGCTGTCCATTGACATATTGCTGTCCACGACCAGAATATCCGGCATTCCTCCGGAGATGATATCATTATTTAACTGCTTCACACCGAGAGTATAATCCTCTGAAGTATTGTAGGTATTGTATTCCTTGACTACAATACGGTAAGTGTCACCGGACTTATTATACTCTACTACTTTTCTCTTCAGATCATAGTCGATATAGTTACCGGCCAGTGTAAGGACGATCCGGTCCTTGATATCCTCCGGCTTCACGTGGGTGAACAGACCTCCGCACATTTTACCTTCGGTGTTATCATAGTAAAAGCCCAGGAACTGTTCCTCGTCCAGTACCAGGAAATTGTTCAGGCTGCCGGCAGCCAGATCCGAATTGATATAACTCATGATCTGCTTCGATTCCTGTGTCTGCACATTATAACTGAACAGGCCGTTACTATCGGCATAGTACAGGATGTCACCGTCTCCGGGCACCATATTATAATAACCGCCGTTGGTCAGTGTCGAGGAAAACTTTATTCCTTCTGATACCGCATCTGTTGCAGGATCATAGGTTGCGATATACATATCCGTGTAATTGCTCTCATCATAATAGATGATCTGCACCTTGCCATCCGGCGTAATGATATTCGAGCTTGCATTGTTGAAAAGTGTTGCGACTGCCTCCGGCAGATCCTTCCGGTCTGTGATACCCTCTTGCGTCACAGTGCATTTCTCTATTTTATCACCGCTTAACAGCAGTGTCAGGGTTCCATCCTCATTGGGGATGATACTATATACCCAGGAATAGCTTTCTTCTGTATTCATATCATTCAGATCAGCTTCCCATACGATGGTCCCATCTGCGCTCCAGCAGATCAAGGCATAATCATTCGTACTGCTGTAATCGTCTTCGGAATATGTCTCACTATAGTAATTGCGTATTCCGTAAACATTCCCATCCGAACCGACCGTACAATTGTTAAGCGATGTGTATGTATAACTGCTGTTCCCTGCCGGTGCATCTACCACATCCATATCCGCTGCCGCAATATCCTGTGTGCTGACCTCCTGCTCCGTAAGAGGCACTGCTTCATTTCCGTCCCCGGAAGTCTCACCGCCCTGTGCAGGTGCCGGAGTCGCCGGAGCCTCTCCTTCCTTCCACATAGGCAGTTCTACGGTGCCAATGACGGTACCGTCCGGTTTCATTGTAGTAAGATGCAGCAGACTCTGATTACCATTCTCGAAATATTCATAGGTCTCAAACAGAAGGTAAACCGTATCTCCTTTTCTGGTCAACAGATCAATATTCATATTGTCTGAATCCATATTAAGATCCAGTGCCTGTTCCTTAAATACATACTGTTTTGCAAGGCTGGAATCGGCCGCACTGCTACCACTGTTTCCGTTCCCGCCGTTACCCTTTCCACAGGCAGTCAGACCTGCGATCATTGCCACGGTCAACGCGATACTGATCCGTTTTTTCCCTTTCTTTTTCATTCTCCCTCTCCTTTTCTTGTCTGTGTCTGTTGTTTTACGACTGCTGTTCCTCTTTTGTCTCCTCAGGTGTCTGCGTTTCCTCTGTCTGCATGTTCATTGTCTGCGCTTTCTCCGGCTCTTCCGAAGCTGCATCCGCAGGCTCTGCTCCCTCCGCCGGTTCATCCGTCAGCCAGGAGAATTCACTGTCTGCATAAGGGTCTTCCTCCAGCTCCCGTTCCAGTTCCTCCAGGACATCCCTCTCCTTGTGGGAGTGCTTTTTCTCCCTGCGGCGTTCCACAGCCCGCTCTGCCTGATCCTTACCGGTATGCCATACATCCTTCAAAGTCCAGCCCTTATGACGCCACCAGTGTACAAAGCACCAGATAACGGTCACTACCGGATATAATGACAGAAGCAGCATAAATACTGTCAGTAATGCAATAATGTCTTCATAGCCTCTCGCCAGATTCTCCCAGTAGGGGTAGATGATGGCTTTGCCGTTCATGGAACGCGTTCCGAAGGCAAGGATTGTTTTGATCCGGTTGGGCAGGGAATAACGTCTGCTGTTTTCCACGATCTCAACGTTTTTCTCGTCTATGCCGATTCCTTCTTTTACTTTGCTGTAGGCGAACTCATCCACAGGGTTCGGCATCACGATCTCGTAATGGTTGATTCCGTTATTCGTACCATAAGCAGACAGTGTCTCATAAGACACATAGACCACCGTGGAATTCAGTCCCGCTGCTTTATCCATTCTGCTGTCCGGGCGCTGTACCACACCGGTGACGATATGGGGAACATTGCCGATATATACCGTCATTCCCACCACATCATTGGAGCCGAACAGCTGCCAGGCCGCATCCTGATCGATGATACAATAGTCCTGCATCAGATCGTTACCGGAAAAATAGGAGCCTGTGATCAGTTTTAACGGATGGAACATAAAAAAGTCTCCGCCGATACCGATGGCATTGGCATCCAGCGTATTTTTCCCGTTGACCAGGGTGATCTTACCGTCTGCGCTATAGGCATCCACCCAGAGTCTGGCACTTGGATTCTCGGAGGTCTCTGTAATCGAGGCCTCCTGCAGCACATTTTTCAATGAATATTCAAAGCTTTGAATGGTATCCTCCGTCACTTCTGCTTTGGAGGAGAAAAAGCAGCTGATCTGTGCCACATCCTTTTTTTCACTCCATCGTCCGGCCATCTGCTGGGCATCCTGGGTATTTGCCAGATGGTTGGTCCATCCCAGCAAAAGCAGGAACAGAAGAAAGGATACTACTGCACTGCAGTACCATATGCATTTCTTTTTATTCTGTATTCGAATCCGAAACATCTGATCTGTTTCTTCCTTCCTGTTAAATTATTTTCCGTCTGAAAGACCTTTTATGAATTATTTGCCAGTCTGACCAGCTTTCCTGCCTCTACCGGCTGGGTAGATGTCGTAATGACAAATTCATAGCCATATAAAGCTCCGCTCACTGCGGACTGGGTGTCATCACTTGCCAGTACCTCCACATCCACACGGGTCGCCACATAACGGTTACCTAAGGGGCTGCTCTTGGATTCCACGATCAGGATAAACTTACCGTTACTGTCCTCACGGATGGCACTGTTGGGTACGATCAGATCGTAATTGGCACTCTTCTGTCCCACGGATACATTTAAGGACTGTCCGGGTGTCACTTCATCTCCGGTGATATCAAAGGTCAGCAGCTTCTTCTGTCCGGGATCTGTGGTATCCGGCTTGATGCTGGCCAGTGTAATATCCATATTACTGTATCTCCAGGAGTTCACCAGGTCTGCCTTATCTCCTACGGAAAGTCTCTTCGCCTGATCATTGGTCACGGAAAAGCTCATGGTAAAGCCCTTACCCTCCGGCTGCATGGTCACCAGTGCAGTATCCGGCTGTGCCTCGTCTCCTGCCTTGACAGTTACACTGGTAATGGTACCCGAAATAGGGGCATCGATGCTGGCGCCTACCGCATTCTCCTGCAATTTTGCGATCTCATCACGCTGTTTTTGCAAATCGTCTAATTTATAATCCAAATTCAGTTCATTAGAAATATCTGTCAAAAGCTGGTCTCTGGTTGCTGTCGCCACATCCAACTGAGCTTTACGCTTAGTCAATTCTGCTGCCCAGTTATTTTTTTGTACTTCCAATGAATTAGAACTATTTTCTTTACTATTACCCTTATCCGAAAGTGCTTTTTGGGCATCCGATAAAGCTTTCACCTTATCTTCATACGCTTTTACTTTATCCGGATTGTTATTGATAAATGCCTGTTTTTCATTAATTAATTCCTGATATCTGGCACTATTTGCTGTAGCGACATCAAATTCTTCCTGCGATACTACTCCAATAACCTCGTTTCCCGATACCGTTTCCGTAATTCCTTCATGCCATTTTTTAATAATCGCATCACAAGCAGCCTTTTCATTTTGCCACCTAGTAATATCGTCTTTAGCAATCTTGATTTCATCACTGTCCAATGTTGCCTGTGCTGTATTCACCTTTGCCTGCTCCGAACTGGTATCTGGATCTCCACTCGCTTTCACATTAGCCTGTGCTGTATTTAGTTGATCGATAGCATTCTGTGCTTCATCCACCAGTTTTTGCCATTTATTAATTTCTGCTTCCGCTGCTACGATTCTGCTCTGATATGTTGCCATGGAAGAAACATTACCGCTCTGCACATTATTATAAACGCTATTTGTAATATCTTTTCCCAACATTGCAAGTTCAAACTGAAGTCTTGCTTCATCCAGGGCCTTCTGTGCATCCGTCAGTTCTTTACTTTCTTTATCTTCCAATAGCAGCAGGGGAGCTCCCTTCTCTACCTTATCCCCGGTCTTCACCAGGACACTGGAGATGGTACGGGTTTCCGTTATCTTCACATTATAGGGATCTCCACTCTCCACCGTGCCGGTTCCGCGGATCTTCGCCGTGATGGTGCCGGACTGTACATATTGTGCCGCAACCTCCGGAAGGGAATAGTTCATAAATGTATTGGAAAAAAATGTCAGCACCAACATTACAGACAAGAATATAATGGCTGCATTTTTAACCCATTCTCTTCTCTTTTTTCCACCGTTCTCGTTCATCTTGATTCTCCTCTATACTTCACTTTCTATCTGTATTCCGGCAGTCGGATCCATGCCGGTATATCCTCAAAAAATCAGTGATCCTAGCCTTTGACACCGCCCTGGTAGGTAATTCCGTCTACCAGATATTCTTCTCCGTAGAGAAATACCAGAAGACTGGGCACCATGTAGATCGTAGCCACGGCGAATGCCAGTCCGATCTCTCCGGAATTGATCTTGCTCAAGAACACGGACAAGGGATGCATCTCCGCATCGGATAACAAGATCAGCGGCTGCTCCACCATATTCCAGTAATCGATAAATACAAGGATGGCTGCGGAACACAGCGCACCTTTGCACAATGGCATACAGATCAGCCGATAGATCTGCCACTCTCCGGCACCGTCAATCTGTGCCGCCTCCATGACCCCCACAGGAATTCTCTTCATGAACTTCGTCAGCAGATAGACTGCAAAGGGTGAAAAGATCCCGGGCAGCCAGATGGCCCAGTACGTATTTAATATATTCAGCTTTTCCGCCACCAGATAATTGGGTACCAGCGTTACCTGATACGGCATCAGCATCAATATCACATAGGAAAAAAATACCAATGACCTCAGCTTCCCCGAGTACCTGGCGAATCCATAAGACGCCAGCGATGCCACGATCAGCTGAAACAGTACGATCGGTCCCACCAGGATCACGGAATTCCAGAATTTCAGCAGATATTCCGGGCTTTTCAAAAGTACCGTAGTATACTGGCTGAAGGATACAATATCCGGAATAAATTTCAAATTCACTTTTTCGGAAATATAGACCTTGCCGCCCTTATCATTCGTGGCAAATACCGAACCATAATTCGCTGATATCTCCGAAGATGACATGAAAGAATTGGTGATCGTCAGAACGATCGGCATCAGGAACAGTATGGCAAAAAAGGCTGCGATCACTGTTGCTATGCTGATGCGGATATTTTCAAATAGTTTTTTTCTGCGTTTATACCTGGCCGCCCTCTTCGTCTCCTGCGAAGCAGGTCTTCTGGATGGGGCTTTTGCCGGTGTACCTGTGTTGTTCTGCTCCATCAGCCTTCCACATCCTTTCCGAAATGATTTTCCACTGCGAACAGAAGTCCGATGATCACAATCATGACTAAGGACATCAATATGGCCGCTGCAGACAGCGTCTGATAATCCAGACTCTTGAACTTATTGTTCATGAAATGCTGCAGCATATAGATGGAGTCATAAGGGTAATCCGTGGTCAGCAGATAGATCTCACGGAAGATCTTAAATGAGCTGATCAGGGACATGATCGTCACAAACAAAAAAGTCGAGGACAGATACCGGATCTTGATGTAAAAAAAGGTCTGCAGCGGTGTTGCGCTCTCCAACCTCGCCACCTCCAGCAGCTCATTGGGAATGCTGGCCAGGGCTGCCATGAACAGGATCATATTATATCCAAGATTCTTCCACAAAAACAGGATTACGATAACAATGATGGAATAGCTGGACTTCAGCCAGTCAATCTTCTCTATGCCGAAGACTCCCAGCAGATCATTGACTGCACCGTTATAATGAAACAATACCTGCCAGATCAACACGATGGAGGCTACCGGTACCATCATGGGGCTTAAGAAAAACGTACGGAACTGGCTCCGGAACGGAAGTTTGGATTCCAATACAATGGCAAGCAGCAGGGACAATACCACTGCCAGCGGTACGGCAATGGCCGAGAACACAGCAGTATTATGTACCGCTGTACGGAAAGCGGCATTCTGCACTACATTTCTAAAGTTGTCTAAAAAGACAAAATTCATACTGATGGGATTGTCCACCAGGGAATAAAAGATCACAACCAGAAAGGGTAGAAAAAAGAACGCAAGAACTCCAAGGAAGCTGGGGGCTATAAAAAGCCCCGAGCTCCTCTTGAGTTTTCGCATTCTTCTATCTAATTTGTGATGCTTACGCGTATGTTTCACATGCTGTCTGCTCACGATATTTTAAGCCTTTCCTTTATCTGTTTTCATTCACATAGACCTGTACACGGCTCTGAATGACACCTGCCACATCCGCTACGGACTTCTGACCTTTGAAGAATGCTTCCGCTTCCTCCGTGATGATATTGGTGATCTCATCATTACCGGTTGCACTGGAAGGTTCAGCCACACTGATCAGCTCCTTCAGAATATTGATTTCTTCCTCGGTAGGAGTGTGATAGGTGTACTCCCAGTCTCCGTAACTGATGCCGGAAGTACCGTCCTCCGGAATCGGATTCCCGTTCTCATCCAGGATCTGCTCACCGTTTTCATCTGTCATATATGTCACATTCAGTGCCTTCTCCACCATATCATCCAGTGCAGACTTTCTGGCGGGAAGTCCATAGGAATATAGATCATCAAACGGCTGATTCAGGTAGTTCTCAATAAATGCCCATGCGCCGTCCTTGTTGGAAGATTTGGCGGTAATCGCATACAGCTCACTGGCCTGCATATAAGTACCGCTGCCACCGCCGGAGGTAGGATATCCGATATAGGTTACCGGCTCACCGAACATAGCTTCCTCCTCCTGAATACTGTTCAGCTGATAGATGCCTGTCATATTCAACAGTACTTCACCGGACTGGATCTTCGCCGGTGTAGATCTGTCATCATTCTGCCAATCATACTCTTCAGGGAAGGTATTGACAAATTCCAGTACTTTCTGGAAATCTTCCGAATCAAAGCTGCACTTTCCCGTCTCCCAGTCAATATAGCTGTCCAGATCATAGGCTAACAGTGTGTACAGCATACCGCTCTTGGTCATGCCCTCAAACAGGGAAGCACCTTCGTGCTGGCCTGCATAGGCTATAATATCGTCAATGGTCCAGCCCTTCTTATCACCTACTTCGGAGGTCTTGCCGACGATCGTGTTTAAGGTGAAGCTCTTCGGAATTCCCACCAGTTTTCCGTCAAAGGTATAACTGTCTACAATATTTTCAAAGAAATCGTCCTTGCTTAATACACTGCTCTTCTCCAGATAAGGTGTCATATCCTCGAATACACCCTTGGAAGCCAGTTCCTTGACATCCAGGTTGGACAGATCCAAGATATCCGGGCACCCGGCTCCGGAGGTAATATCATTGTTCATGGCTGTAATGCCATCCGCCCAGGAAGTTTCGGTCCAGTTATTATCATCGATATATGTTTTAATATTGACATGATATTCATTACTCTGCTTGTTGAAGGCTACGGCTGCTGCCTGAAGGCTCTGGGAGGTATACAGGGTTCCGATCGTGATCTGGGACTTCTGTGCTACCTCACTGGCCTTGGTTCTGGTCAGCTTCACCAGGTCAGTTTCCCCTGTGTTCCAGTCATTGACCACTGCCAGGATCTTACCGTCTGCGGTGGCTGCGGCATAGGTAACATAACTGCCGTTAATATCACTGTCCAGCCAGCTCAGTACTTCGGTAGTCTTCTGGTCTGCGAGACTATAATCATACAGGGCAGTATCCGTATTCACCAGGAGATCATTTTCTATTCCGGCACATAATCCTCCGTTGCCGTTCGTGTTCGGGAAGTTATCATATGTCTGTCCCAATGCCTTGCCGTCAAAGTCGATCTGGGATAGCTTCACATTGCCGGATTGGTCATAATAAGCCAGGTATACCTTGCCGTCTTTTGCCTTTCCCATGCCCTGGATCCACTGGCTGTCCGTCTGCACAGCTCCCTGAAATTGTCCGTCACTGCCAAACAGCCGGATCAATGAATCAGAGCTGATATAAAATCTGCCCTGGTCGTCCAGGCACATGCTGCCCACATAGGAGTTGTTCTCATCCTGCTGCATGATATCCGTGATATCCTGTGTCACCAGCTCCGTACCGGATGCATCGTACTTGTGCAACACAGTCGTCTGCTGTGTATAAGCGTCATCACCTTCTGTGGCATTCCACTCAAATTCCGCAGTATAAATATTACCTTCCGCATCTGCCTGCATGGAATAGATTCCACCGCCGTCAGCATTAATGGTGATCGGCAGATCCTCCCGGGAACCGTCTGTCAGCGAATAAGCTCCAAGCACGACCTTGCTCTCACCGGAAGCTTCATCCCATTGGTAATTTGTATAATACAGCTTATCTCCCTGTACTGTCATGTTGCTGTAGCTGGAATTCGTATTATCATCCAACTCCAGGTATTCGGGAACATATACATATTCCTTCTGTTCTGTCTGTCCCACCTGATTCGATCCATCCTGCCTGCCGCAGGCTGCAAGCGACATTGCCATAACGGATGCCAGTGCGATCGCGGTTGCTTTTCTGCCCCTTAAATTTTTTCTCATATATTTCTCTCCTCTTAATTACAGGTAGCGCCTTACGCTCTTCCCCTGAAAGCAAGTTCTACGGAACATTCCATATTGCTTACTTATTTATGCATATTATACCCTATTTCTATAGTAAAAGCATCTTAAGAATTTATGAACTTAGATTACGATGCCAGGGTCAAAAGGTCTAAGCCCACATGAGCTTGCTCATAAATGGGTGAAAGACCTTATGACCCGCCCCGATATGAGCATAAAAGCGGGATGATAATCCCACGATATGCGAATAGAGGGTAGGGTGCTATGTGCCAGTGGCACATGTTTAGCACGGACCGAAGCGGAGCGGAGAAGTGGGAGTGCGTAGCACGGAACAATCCGTAGGCTTCAAAGTCGGGGGGGGTGACCCCGACATCACATTACGATGTGTATAAAAAAAGTATAGGTCCAGGGGACCTATACCATCTTATGCATTTCCTCTTTTCTTCTGTGATGCCGGTACAGGCTTCCCAGTCTGTTATAGAACCAGAAGGACTGTACCAGAATATTATTGGCTTTTCCGATTTTCTCCTTGGTAGTGCCGCGGTAATAGGAGCCTCCGCATTTGATCCCTTCTCCCAGCTTCACTGCCCGGATCAAATCGGATTCACAACTGATCTTCTCTGGTATATCGGTATACGCCATACCGATACAGTCCGTTTTGTGAGCATCGCTTCCACCGAAGGTTGGCAGTGCGTACATTTCCGCCAGTACCTTTGCGCAATGGTTGCTCTCTACACTCTCACAGGCATTGAAGCCTTCCAGAAAATCAAACTGATTCATCACCGCCATCTGATTCCGCTTCTTCAGGGTATTGGTGAAGCTTAAATATTTCTCTCCGCAGGGATGTGCCGGCCCTAATATTCCACCGTTCTTATGCACGATATCGATCAGGATCTGCACCGGCAATCCACGAAGCTCCAGAATTTTCAGCTTAATGGTCTCCGGCATGATCACCAGAATATGTCCTGCATCAATGGTATCGTATTCAATCCCCTTCAATACCACAAAATCTTTAAATTTTTGATCTTTTATATTTCGTTTCCACGTGCGGTAACCATTATAAGAATTATGATCACTGACCAGCATACCGTTAAAACCCTTGCGGATCAATTCCGCAATAAAATCGTCAATAGGAACCTTTCCATCCATAGATCCTTCTTTTGTATGACAATGCATATCAAATTTCATCTGTTTTGTTCCTTCTTTCTCTTATGGCTTACGTCTTTGGTCCATGCCAAGTATAACAGATTCCCTCATATCATACAACGCTTTTACGAAAAAATGTCTGTAAGTTTCTGACATTTTACACTGATTTTACCACTATTTCCGCTGTTTTTGGCATTACACCGGAAACGTAAAGCAGGCACCGGCCTTTTATAGCCGATGCCTGCATATTTTTCTGCTATTCAGACAAATGTCTTACTTTACCACACGTACGCGGAAGACACCGTCGATCTTCTGTAAGGATTCTACCAGATCCTGTGTTGCCGCATTTTCAATATCCAGCATGGTATATGCCACTTCACCGCGGGATTTATTGGTCATATCGGAGATATTGATGTTCTTCTCACCGATCACTGCGGTAAACTGATTCAACATATTGGCAATATTTTTATGGAAAATTGCAATTCTTCCGGCCTGACTGCATACGCCCATATCGCAGGCAGGATAATTTACGCTGTTGCGAATATTGCCGTTCTCCAGATAATCCATCAGTTCTTCCACAGCCATCTTCGCACAGTTATCCTCGGATTCCTCGGTGCTTGCGCCCAGATGAGGGATCACGATACAGCTGGGCTGTCCTGCTGTCGTAGGATTCGGGAAATCAGATACATAACGGGCTACCTTGCCACTCTTTAATGCCTCCAGAACATCTGCCTCATTTGCCAGCAGATCTCTTGCAAAGTTTAACAGAACAACGCCATCTTTCATTTTGCTGATAGCTTCCTTGTTGATCATACCCTTTGTGGAATCCAGAAGCGGTACATGTATCGTAATGTAATCACAATCTGCATAAATTTCTTCCACATTCGTCACATGCTTGACAGAACGGCTTAAGTTCCATGCAGCATTGACAGATACATAAGGATCATAGCCATAGACCTCCATACCGAGGCTTACTGCTGTATTGGCCACCTTAACGCCGATAGCGCCCAGACCGATGACACCTAACTTTTTGCCCATTACTTCCGTACCGGCGAATTTCTTCTTTTCTTTTTCTGCGGCTTTGGCAATGTCAGCGTTGTCTTTGGATGCCTTGACCCATTCGATACCGCCTACTACATCACGGGCAGCTAACAGCATACCAGCGATCACCAGTTCCTTTACACCATTGGCGTTGGCACCGGGAGTATTGAATACTACGATACCCTTTTGGGCACATTTATCCAGAGGAATGTTGTTGACTCCGGCACCGGCTCTCGCTACTGCCAGCAGATTTTCCGGCAGATCCAGCTCATGCATGGAAGCACTGCGGACCAGAACGCCCTCTGCGTCATTCATATTATCGATTACTTTATAGTCTGCTGTCAGACGATCCAGTCCCACTTTGGAAATGGGATTCAGGCAATTGATCTGAAACATTTTTCTCCCCCTTAAGCGTTCTCCGCTTCAAACTTCTTCATGAACTCTACCAGCTTCTCCACACCTTCGATGGGCATCGCATTGTAGATACTTGCTCTCATGCCGCCTACGGTTCTGTGACCTTTCAGGTTCTCGAAGCCTGCCTCCTTCGCCTCTTTGACGAATTTGGCATCTAACTCCTCATTACCGGTAATGAACGGAACATTCATCAGGGATCTGTCTTCCTTGCGGACGGTTCCTTTGAACAGCTTGCTTTCATCCAGGTAGTCATACAGGATCTTCGCCTTTTTCTCATTGCGCTCCTTCATTGCTTCCAGACCGCCCATCTTCTTCAGCCATTTAAATACCTTGCCGCAGATGTAGATGCCATATGCGGGAGGCGTATTGTACAGAGAATCCGCATCTGCATGGATCTTATAACGAAGCATGGTCGGTGTACCGGGAAGCACATCCTCAGTGATCAGGTCCTCACGGATGATCACGATAACCACACCTGCAGGTCCGATATTTTTCTGTACGCCGCCATAGATCACACCGTATTTTGTCACATCTACCGGCTCGGATAAAAAGCAGCTGGATACATCTGCAACCAGAGGCTTACCCTTGGTATTGGGCAGGGTCTTGAATTTCGTACCGTAGATGGTATTATTCTCGCATATGTACACGTAATCGGCATCCTCGCTGATGGGCAGATCGGA
Source organism: Clostridium sp. AM34-9AC (assembly GCF_003480225.1). Classification (NCBI taxonomy): domain Bacteria; kingdom Bacillati; phylum Bacillota; class Clostridia; order Eubacteriales; family Clostridiaceae; genus Clostridium; species Clostridium sp. AM34-9AC. The sequence continues at coordinate 11,091 of NZ_QUIU01000027.1, read as the reverse complement.
GCAATCGGGAATATAAGAGAAGGTCTTATCCTCAGAAGAAGCGATCTTATTTGCCTTGCCGTACAGGGAAGCCTCCTGATATGCCTTCTTCGCCCACTGACCGGTTACGATGTAGTCTGCCACACGGTTCTTCATCAGGTTCATGGGGATCATGGCAAACTGCTGGCTCGCACCGCCCTGCAAAAACAGTACCTTATAGTTGTCCGGGATATTCATCAGTTCTCTGAGATCAGCTTCCGCTTCCTTAATGATCGTATCATAGGCTTTAGATCGATGGCTCATCTCCATTACGGACATGCCGGTTCCTCTATAATCCAGCATTTCATCGGCTGCTTCCTGCAATACCTCCTCAGGGAGTACTGCAGGGCCTGCGGAAAAGTTATACACTCTTGCCATTTTCAAAGACCTCCTCGATATTTTCTAAATTTTTTATAAAAAGCATAGGTATAGAATAAGCTTTTCATTTGCTTTAGTCAACTACATTGTTAAATTATTTTCAAAATGTTCGCATCCCGCACACATTTTGTCAGAAAATGTCTGTTTTATTAATAAAACATTACGACAGGGGTACCGATCTGTACCATGTCGTACAATTCTTCCATTTTGTCCTTCGGTGTATTGATACAGCCATGGGAACCGGCAGTCTGGTAGATGTCCCCGCCGAACTCTTTTCTCCAGCTGGCATCGTGGATACCGATGCTGCCCTTTACAGGTACCCAGAATTTCACAGGGGAGGCATAGCCCGGTCCCCGCAGTACTCTGTCCTTCTGCTTGTTATAGACGAAATTCACCCCCTCCGGTGTTCCCATACGTCTGCGCATGTTGCCGGTCACCACATCCGTCTCCAGCCGCAGTTCCCCCTTTTCATAATAGTACATTTTCTGTTGTGTCATATCCACTTCGATATAGGTATCTCCGATGTCATCCCTGCCATAGCAGAAAGCTTCTCTCTCGTAAGTGGGAACATGGGACTGCTGTGTCCCCGTATGTACACCGGCATCCAGCAGATGCTCCATCAGGTATGCAGTCTCTTTTTTCTGATCCAGCTTGCTTCCATAGGTGCCGCCCTCGATGGTGATCACATCTCCTCTGGTACTGTGGAATTGTCTGGTACGGCCATAACCGTCATACTTTTCGGCCAGTTGCTCTACATACGCCGTCACGGCTTCTTCATCCAGTACAAAGTTACCGGTCTGATCCGTCACCGGCAGACCATTCTCCGTCACCAGAAAAGAGGCACAGTCCGCTGCCGTCACCGGATGTCTCTCCTGTCCAAAGCAATAGACAATATCACAGCTCTGATAACGTTCAATCTCCTTCCAGAGATTCCGCAGAGTTTTCTGGTTCTCATTTGGAGTGATGTCATAATAACAGCCACTATCTGACAGGTTTAACGTCTCCTGCCCGTTTTCTACTGTGTTCTCCAACGCCAAAAAAGCCTTCTCCAAGTCAATGCGTCCCGCAAGTCCATCCGTGAAGACGTACTCGCCCGACGTATCCCGGGCAAGGCTGTAATCCTTGTTCTTCTGTTGTTCGGCCCGTACAAATTCCAGAGAATCATAAGCTCTCCGAAGCCCATCCACATCCACGGTCACTGTGGGAGAAAGTTCCCTCCGGGAGTGAAACAGAACATTGTCCACCCACAGGAACGGATTCTGTTCCTGCCGGTAATGTTCCAGTACGTTACTGTAATCTGCCTGATAATCTGCTTCCGCAAGAGAGATTGTATACTCTGTCCCCTCTCTGTCCACGATGACAATATTCGGAGCCTCTGTACGCAACAGAAGCTCCGAATTCACTTCCTCCACCGTTTTTCCGGTACAGTAGACACCGTTGATCCAGGTATTTACAGAGAAGCCTTCTCTGTAATAAAATGCCAGAATAAAATATCCGGTCAGTAATATCAGCAAAAATAAAAGTACTGCCAAAACTAATCTTTTCGTCGTCTTTTTCATCAGGACTGCCTTTTCAAATCATCTCCGTCAAACACTTCGCTGATGGGGGCTCCTGCCGGAACCATGGGGAATACCTTATCATCCTCCGGGATCATGCACTCGATCAGTACCGGTGCTTTCAGGGCAATGGCCTTCTCGATGGCCGGTGCCACTTCTTCCTTTTTGGTCACGCGGATGGCGGTACAGCCCAGTCCTTCTGCCACCTTGCAGAAATCCACCTTATCCTTCAGTACTGTCTGGGAATAGCGTTTTCCATAGAACAGTGTCTGCCACTGTCTTACCATGCCCAGCACCTGGTTGTTAATGACCACCTGGATGATGGGAATGTTGTAACGGCTGGCAGTAGCCAGTTCGTTCATGTTCATGCGGAAACATCCGTCGCCTGCAATGTTGATGCAGACCTTATCCGGCTGTCCGATCTGCGCACCGATGCAGGCTCCCAGACCGTAACCCATGGTACCTAATCCTCCGGAAGACAGGAAGGTACGGGGCTTCGTATAATGATAATACTGTGCCGCCCACATCTGATGCTGTCCCACGTCTGTGGTGATGATGGCTTCTCCGTTCGTTACACGGTCAATCTCCTGCATGATATAAGGACAGGACAGATTTTCGTCATCGTATTTCAGGGGATATTTTTCCTTCAGTTCCATTATATGCGCCATCCACTCCGGATGTTCCTGTTTCGACAGGCAGGCATTCAATTCGGTCAGAGTCTTCTTCAGATCTCCTACCAGAGATGCATCCACACGGATATTCTTGTTGATCTCCGCAGCATCCACATCCAGTTGGATGATTCTTGCGTTCTCTGCGAACTTCTTCGGGTTACCCGTCACACGGTCTGAGAATCTGGCTCCCAGTGCTACTAACAGGTCACACTCACTGACGCCCAGATTGGAAGTCTTGGTGCCGTGCATACCGATCATTCCTGTATAGCGCTCGCTTCTGCCGTCAAAAGCGCCTTTTCCCATCAGGGTATCGCATACCGGTGCATCGATAAGTTCTGCGAACTCTGCCACCTCCGCACTTGCTCCGGAGATAATAGCACCGCCGCCCAGATAGATATACGGCTTCTTTGCCTTATGTATCATTTCCGCTACCAGCATCAGTTCTTCTCTGGTGTAGCGGGTCACTCTTTCCTCCGGCTGAATGGTCACAGGTGTATACTCGCAGGTTGCCGCAGTCACATCCTTCGTAATATCGATCAGCACAGGGCCCGGTCTGCCGCTTCTGGCAATATGGAATGCCTTGCGGATGGTATCTGCCAGGATCTCCACATTTTTCACAATATAGCCATGCTTCGTAATAGGCATGGTCACGCCGGCGATATCCACCTCCTGGAAGCTGTCCTTACCGAGTAAAGGCAAGGTAACGTTGGCGGTGATTGCTACCATCGGTACAGAATCCATGTAAGCCGTAGCAATACCAGTGACTAGATTCGTGGCGCCGGGACCGCTGGTAGCCATGCAGACACCTACTTTTCCCGTAGCTCTCGCATAGCCGTCCGCCGCATGTGCCGCCCCCTGTTCATGGGAAGTCAGAATATGTTTGATCTCCCCACTGTGCTTATAAAGTGCGTCATAAATATTAAGGATTGCTCCGCCGGGGTAACCGAATACGGTATCTACCCCCTGCTCCTTCAGACATTCTACCAGAATTTCCGATCCCGTTAACTGCATTTCAAAATCCCTCCGGTTATTTAATGATTGCTTAGTTCTTCTGAGAAGGTGCTTCCAGTACCGCACCACGGTTGCCGCTGGTCACCAGTTCATGATATCTTGCCAGATAGCCTGTGGTGATCTTGGGTTCTCTGGGCTGCCATTTTGCTCTTCTCGCTGCCAGTTCTTCGTCAGATACCAGTACATCCAGCTTGTTCTCCGGGATATTGATACGGATGATGTCTCCCTCTTCCACCAGTGCGATCGGGCCGCCCACTGCTGCCTCAGGGGATACATGTCCGATGGATGCTCCTCTGGATGCTCCTGAAAAACGTCCATCCGTGATCAGTGCCACGCTGGAACCCAGTCCCATTCCTGCGATGGCAGAAGTAGGATTCAGCATCTCACGCATGCCGGGGCCTCCCTTGGGGCCTTCGTAACGGATTACCACTACGTCACCTGCCACGATTCTGCCGGACTTAATGGCATCAATAGCATCCTCTTCACAGTCGAATACTCTGGCAGGGCCCTCGTGTACCAACATCTCCGGTGCCACGGCAGATCTCTTGACCACGCCGCTGTCCGGTGCCAGATTCCCCTTCAGTACAGCGATACCTCCGGTCTGGGAGTAAGGATTTTCCACAGGACGGATGACTTCCGGATTCTTGTTTACACAATTCTTAATATTCTCGCCTACGGTAGTGCCGTTTGCTGTCAGACAATCGAGATTCAAAAGTCCCCTCTTGGACAATTCGTTCATTACCGCATAGACACCGCCTGCTTCATTCAGATCTTCCATATAAGTAGGGCCCGCCGGTGCCAGGTGGCACAGGTTCGGAGTCTTGGCGGAGATCTCGTTGGCGATCTCCAGATTCAGTTCCACGTCGGCTTCTCTTGCAATAGCGGGCAGATGCAGCATAGTATTCGTGGAGCAGCCCAGCGCCATATCTACCGTCAGTGCATTCTGGAATGCTTCCGGTGTCATAATGTCTCTGGGACGGATATTTTTCTCTACCAGTTCCATGATCTTCATGCCGGCATGTTTTGCCAGACGGATACGCTCGGAATATACGGCAGGAATGGTGCCGTTGCCTCTCAGTCCCATACCGATAGCCTCGGTCAGGCAGTTCATGGAGTTCGCGGTGTACATACCGGAGCAGGAACCGCAGGTAGGACATACCTTTTCCTCGAATTCAGCCAGTTCATCCATAGTCATGGTACCGGCTGCCACACTTCCCACTGCCTCGAACATAGAGGATAAGCTTCTCTTCTGTCCGTGTACATGTCCGGCTAACATGGGACCGCCGGATACGAAGATCGTAGGAATATTCACTCTGGCTGCCGCCATCAAAAGTCCGGGAACGTTCTTGTCACAGTTGGGAATACACACCAGACCGTCAAATCCGTGTGCCATAGCCATGCACTCGGTGCTGTCGGCAATCAGATCCCTGGTCACAAGGGAATATTTCATTCCCACATGTCCCATGGCAATACCGTCGCATACAGCGATGGCGGGGAATACTACCGGCATACCACCTGCCATGGCTACGCCCATTTTTACAGCTTCGGTGATCTTATCCAGATTCATATGTCCGGGTACGATCTCATTGAAGGAGCTGACGATACCGATCATGGGGCGTCTTCTCTCTTCTTCGGTAAATCCCAGGGCATTGAACAGACTTCTGTGGGGTGCCTGGGCAGTTCCTGTCTTTACAGAATCACTTCTCATATCTTTGTCTCTCTTTCTCTTCTCTATTCGCAAATGTAACCGCTTAATTGTTGTCAGATTCTTTCTGCCAGAAGGTCGCCCATCTCGGTACAGCCTACCCGCGTGCAGCCCTCAGACATGATATCGCCGGTGCGGAAGCCGTCCTGCAATACTTTCTTCACCGCTGCCTCGATGGCATCTGCTTCTTCATCCAGGTCAAAGCTGTAACGAAGCATCATAGCCGCGCTTAAAACAGTGGCGATAGGGTTTGCAATATCTTTACCGGCAATGTCCGGAGCGGAACCGTGGCTGGGCTCGTAGAGACCGAACTTTGTATCGTTCAAGCTGGCACTGGCTAACATTCCGATGGAACCGGTCACCATACTTGCCTCATCGGACAGGATATCTCCGAACATATTCTCTGTCAGGATCACATCAAACTGTGCGGGATCCTTCACCAGCTGCATGGCACAATTGTCTACCAGCATATGTTCCAAAGTAACGTCAGGATAATCCTTCGCGACCTCTTCCACGACCTTTCTCCACAATCTGGAGGAATCCAGGACATTGGCTTTATCCACGCTGGTAACTTTCTTTTTCCGCTTTCTGGCAATATCAAAACCTTTGATAGCAATTCGACGGATCTCGTTCTCATCGTAGGTCAGGGTATCAATAGCTTTTCTCACACCGTTCTCTTCGATAGTCTTACGCTCACCGAAGTAAAGTCCGCCGGTCAGCTCTCTCATGATCAGCATGTCAAATCCGGCTTTGCTGATCTCCTCTTTCAGAGGGCACGCTGCTGCCAGTTCATCGTAAAGTACTGCGGGTCTTAAATTAGCAAACAGATTCAATGCTTTACGCAGTGCCAGCAGTCCCGCCTCGGGACGCTTCTCGGGAGGAAGCTTGTACCAGGGAGAGGTAGTAGTGTTGCCGCCAATGGATCCCATCAGCACCGCATCTGCCGCTTTGGCATACGCAATCGCTTCCTCGGTCAGAGGTACACCGTGGACATCAATAGAGGCTCCACCCATTAAAATATCCTTATAGATCATTTTATGACCATATTTATGCGCAACTTTGTCTAAAACTTTTTTCGTCTCCCTGACGATCTCCGGTCCGATGCCATCGCCGGGAATACAGGTAATATGTAACTCCATAGTGTTATTTTCCTCGTTTCCTGTGATATTTCCTGTATTTTTACGTAAAATACTTATTTCATAATAACTGATACAGTACTAAATTTCAACATTGAAAATTAACATAAATGCAAATTCATACATTAAAATAGATCAACTTTGTTTGGATTTCATAGATATAAAAAAGAAGCAACACCATCTTCTGGCATTGCTCCTTTTTCACTTTTTCTTAGTTCTCGCCGGGCTTCTCTACCTTGCTGATGGCAGATTTTTCCATAGGGATACGGCAGTTCTTGTTGTTACCGAATTCTACGATCACAGTATCATCGGTAATATCGATCACGATACCATAGAAACCGGAAGTGGTCAGAACGCAGTCACCTGTCTCTAAGTTGGACAGCATTGCAGCTACTCTCTTCTGTTCCTTCTTCTGCGGTCTCATGAAGAAAAACCACATTGCACCGATCAATACTGCATATACAAGAAGCATAACGATCATGCTGGTTCCGGAACCTGCTGCAGCAGCCTCTGACTCAGTTAATAAAATACCCATTTGTTCCTCCATTCCGGCGTGTTACGCCTGTAAAACTTTCTGTACAAGTAAGTATGATACACAAAAATAGCTTAAGGGGCAAGTATTTTTGTATAAAATTGTATGAAATTCCTCTAAACTCCGACAGTTGCAGCTTATTCCAACGGTGTTGCCATGGAATCCAGCTTCTGTTTTTTATATTCTGCAAAACGGCCTGCATCCAAGGCATCACGGATCTCCGTCATCATAGTATTATAAAAATACAGATTGTGGAGTACACAAAGACGCATACCCAGCATCTCTTTCGCCTTTAACAGATGACGGATATAAGCTCTGGAGTATCTCTGGCAGGCAGGACAGTTGCAGCCCTCTTCGATGGGTCTGCCATCCAGTTCGTATTTGGCATTAAACAGATTAATCTTTCCATGGTTGGTATATAAATGTCCATGGCGTCCGTTTCTCGTCGGATATACACAGTCGAAGAAATCAACACCACGTTCTACACCCTCCAGAATATTAGCCGGGGTACCTACACCCATAAGGTAGGTTGGCTTTTTCACCGGGAGATAAGGTACCACCTCATCCAGAATGTGGTACATTTCCTCATGGGTCTCTCCAACTGCCAGACCGCCGACCGCATAACCGTCCAGATCCATCTCAGCGATCCGCTTGGCATGCTCGATACGGATATCTTCATAGATAGCACCCTGATTGATGCCGAATAACAGCTGGTGTGGGTTCACCGTATCCTCTAAACTGTTCAGGCGCTTCATCTCCGCCTGACATCTCTGCAGCCATCTGGTGGTACGTTCCACGGAATTTTGTACATACATCCGGTCTGCCTTACTGGGGGCACACTCGTCAAAAGCCATGGCAATGGTAGATCCCAGATTGGACTGGATCTGCATGCTCTCCTCCGGACCCATGAAAATCTTGTGTCCGTCGATATGAGAGCGGAAAGTTACGCCCTCTTCCTTGATTTTGCGCAGCCCCGCCAGAGAAAATACCTGAAATCCACCGGAATCCGTCAGGATCGGTTTGTTCCAGGACATAAATTTATGAAGGCCGCCCATCTGCTTGATGATCTGGTCTCCCGGTCTTACGTGTAAATGATAGGTATTGGACAGTTCCACCTGGGTCCCGATCTGCTCTAAGTCTGCTGTGGACACAGCGCCCTTGATGGCAGCCACAGTTCCCACATTCATAAATACAGGTGTCTGGATCACGCCGTGTACAGTGGTAAATTCGCCTCTCTTGGCACGTCCTTCCTGTTTAATCAATCGATACATCTTCTACATATTCCTCCCAGAATTCTTCTAACGAGATTCCCTGTTCCATGATTACCGTTGCTGCGGCCTTGCCCACATAACGAAAATGCCAGGGTTCATATTCGATTCCCGTGATGTTTTCCTTGCCTTCAGGGTATCGTAAAATAAAGCCAAAACGACAGCTGTTGGTTGCCAGCCATTTTCCTGCTTTCGTATCTCCAAAGCCTTCGTCCAGCGACATATAGTCGTTGCAGACAATGTCCAGTGCCAGACCGATCTGATGCTCACTGGCTCCCGGTACGGTCACCGCCTGACTGGACAGCTGATACGCCTCCATATAGGACATACCACGCTTCATATAGCGCTCGATCTTGCGGTTAAACAACATCTGTTGATATTCCAGATCCCGGTATGGAGAGCAGATGGTCAGATTCACACCGTCCTCTTCCGCCGCTTCCAGCATAGCCAGCAGATCTTCCAGAATTCTCTTGTCGCACTGCATCTTTCCTTTGATGGTACCTAGCTGGAACGTATAATCATCCGGAATGGAATTCTGTTTGTTGATCAGAACCAGACGCCAGTCATCGGAACGGAATTCCTCCTGCTCTGCGTTATCGTCTTCTGTCACACTGCCGTCTTCTCCGGTCTTCTCAGCATCCGCATTCTCGCTCACAATAGCCTCGGACGCCTGCAGAATATCGGAAGCGTCATACTTATCCACCAGTGCATACCCATGGGAAGTGCTGTTGTAATCCGACTGTTCCAACACATCCTCATCCTCCAAAAGTTCCAGACCTGCCATATCCGGTTCCTTTTCCTCTGCCAGAGAGATGTTCTGGGTGTCGGTATTTTTCAGTTCATAATCCGTTCCGGTATCCTCGGTGATAAAAGCCGGAAAAGAAAAGCTGCTATAAACCGCAAACAGGAAAAAGGTACCGAGCATCACTGCAAAACGCTTTCCGTTGTTGTGACAATAATTCCGGATATGAAAAAAAGACATCACAAAAAACAGCAGCGGCACTGCTACCGCTCTGTTCCATTTGTTCTTTCTGCCAAATTTCAGAAGTTTCGCTCTGGCTTTTTCTTCCGTAGTTTTTTCCATTCCCGTGTCGACCTTTTACTTCCCGTTAGTACTTATGTCATATGATAGCATATTTTGTTTTGTGTTGCATCCTTTTTCTATAAAAAAGTTGCGATTTTTTCAGTAATTGCGTATAATTTATGATAAAAAGTAACTATTCTGACCTCTAAGGATCGTTAAAACTGATATGTCATGCTTGCATGTAAATAGCAGTTTTATGGTTCGTAAGGTGACTCGAATAGAGTCACCGCTCCATAAATGAGCAAAATTAACTGTGCAGCAACCAGAACGCACAATTCATCGTGCGCTTTTGCGAATGCATGGGTGAGGTTCTGAACAGTGGAAAAAGGAGAACTGTCATGGCCGGTTCAACATTTGGTAACATTTTCAAGATCACTACCTGGGGAGAATCCCACGGAAAGGCACTGGGTGTCGTCGTGGACGGCTGTCCCGCCGGACTTCCTCTCTCCGAAGAAGATATTCAGAAATATCTGGATCGCCGTAAACCCGGCACCAGTGCTATCACTACACAACGTAAAGAAGCCGATCAGGTGGAGATTCTGTCCGGTGTCTTTGACGGAAAGACCACCGGTACTCCCATCTCCCTGATGGTCTGCAATACCTCCCAGATCTCCGCAGATTACAGCGAGATTGCAGAGAATTACCGTCCCGGCCATGCAGATTACTGCTTTGATGCCAAATACGGTTTTCGGGATTATCGGGGTGGTGGCCGTTCTTCCGGGCGTGAGACCATCGGGCGTGTGGCGGCCGGAGCTATTGCTGCAAAGATTCTGGAACAGATGGGTATTACCGTATTCGCCTATACCCGTTCCATCGGCCCCATCGATGCGGATTCTGCAAAATATAACCGGGACACTGCCCGTTCCACCATTACTGCCATGCCGGATGCAGAGGCTGACGAAAAGGCCTGTGCTTATCTGCACCAGGCCAGAGAAAACTGCGATTCCGTTGGTGGCTGCATGGAATGCCTCGTGGAAGGTCTTCCCGCCGGAATCGGAGACCCTGTTTTTGAGAAACTGGATGCCAATCTGGCGAAGGCCATTATGTCCATCGGTGCCGTCAAGGCTGTGGAGCTTGGTGACGGTGCCGAAGCAGCCCGCCATACCGGCAGCGAGAACAACGATCCCTTCCGCATGGAGAACGGTAAAGTTGTCAAGACCAGCAATCATTCCGGCGGAACTTTAGGTGGCATGAGTGATGGCAGCCCCTTACTCATCCGAGCTTACGTGAAGCCCACTCCTTCCATCTTCCGCCCCCAGCAGACTGTGAACTGCTCCGGTGAAAATACAGAGCTTACCATCCGCGGCCGCCACGATCCCATCATCGTCCCCAGAGCTGTAGTCGTCATGGAATGCATGACCGCCATCACCGTCCTGGATGCCATGATGATGAATATGTCCGCAAAGCTGGATTCTCTGGTGGAATTTTATCGGTAAATGGAAAGTTACGCGAGCAATGAGCCGCGC
>NZ_QUIU01000027.1:0-256 GCF_003480225.1 Clostridium sp. AM34-9AC | reverse complement strand
AATAAATGGAAAGTTACGCGAGCAATGAGCCGCGCATAGGCATAGTGAAGACAGCGATGGGCGCTTGCGCACAATTCGCTGTCTTTACTTATGCCGAGATGCGGCTCATTGCGGATGGTTTTATCTTCGGGACATAGTAGAAGAAAAATGTAGATTATGCCCCGCTTGTCGGAAACTTCCGGGGCTCAGCAGAGAAAAAACACGGATTACGCCCTGCTTGTCGGAAACTTCCGGGGCTCAACAGAGAAAAAACACG
>NZ_QUIU01000026.1:0-58353 GCF_003480225.1 Clostridium sp. AM34-9AC | reverse complement strand
GAGCGAACAGGACGTTCGCGACAGGCGGACGTTGCCATGGATGGCAACTGGAGCCGTGCCCGTGCGGTTTAGAACCGCTACTCACTTTTCGTCAGAAAATTCCCACCGGGAGACCTTACATCGAGACATGTGTATCGCATGCTCCGGGAGTTCGTGGATTTTGCCAATGTATTTCACTAACTCTCAATTTACATCAATTCAATGGAAGTAACTTTGTATCCCAGTTTCTCCACAGCCTCGCGCAGTTCCTCTTCGGGAACATCTGCGCCGAGTTTTACGATTGCTTCGCCTTTCTTAAAGCTTGCCTTAGCATTGACCTGGGCCATGCCATTGAGGGCATTCTCAATGCGATTCTGGCAGTTCACACAGGACATTCCTTCGATCTGAAGCTTTTTCGTTGCTACGATGGTGTCTAAGTGTTTCGGCTTGATCTTCACATCTCCGCCTCCGCCACAGCATCCGCCTTCTCCCTTGAAGTGCTTTTTGGATCCCAGCAACGCCGCAATAACTACTATTACTAATATACCGCATATAATATAAGTTCCCATTTTTTCACTCTCCTTATTGTTTTTCTTTCAAAAAAATATACTCCTCTCAGAAGTATCTTTGCTACAATATCTGTCAAAATTTCATGCAGATTAATATTTTCCTGCCACCCGTATAAGTAAAACCGGTATAGGAAGCAGTGCTGTCTCTCCAGACCGCCTGCCCCTCACACCGGTTTACTTTCTACTTATTATACTCTTGTCTTAACATACCTGTTCCGCACACTCACACGGCCTGATCGTCACGTTACTCACCCTCTGGTCTACGAGGTAACCGCAGGACTTCAGTCCCGCCCGGATCACGGAATTCCATTTTTTTGCTGAAAGATGATGTATCGAACCGTCATCCAACTCAATGGTGCAGGCATTTTCCATCATACAATTTTCAGAGTAAGCTACCTTATACATGTTCTTACGGCTGATAGCACCGATCTCTTCTAACAGGTTGACCATGCGGTATACGGTTGCAACTCCCAGCTTGTCATCCTCTTCCAATGCCCGGTAGAAGATTTCCTTACAGCTGGAGCATTCATTCTGGAGGATAATATCAATCAGCCGGAGACGCTGCTTCGTAATACGGCAGCCTTTTTCTTTCAGCTTGGTCAATATGATCTCTCTCTGCATTTTCGTGGTCTGATAGCTTACCTGTTCCTTAGTGTCCACAATGACCTCCGCAGTGGCTGCAATCGCCACCGCACTGAATAGATTTTCCATTCTTTTTGTCTTTTATCATTTTGCGGACAATCAATGCGACTACACCGGCCAGTATCGCCAATACAACTACGGTTCCCATAGACTGCCTCCTTACTCTTATTTTGAAATCCTGCGGATCCTCTTATCGAAGATCCGCAAGTAATGTTACGTTTCTATCTGTTTACTTCTCTCACAGGTATCTGGCTTTGCCTGCAAGCAGTCACGCCGGACACCTGTGGGAAAGTTCTATCATTTATTTTACTTATGCAGCCTTCTCGGTGTCAACCTTCAGAGTGGTGCTCTCCTTGTAAGGGCGGAAGAGCAGATAAATGAAGCCGATGATCAGAAGGAATGCTACAACAGTTCCGATACCGAAAGAGCCGTTAAGGATCAGGCTGCCGATCTGGTTTACACACAGGGATACCACATATGCCAGACCACACTGATAACCAACTGCGATCCAGAACCATCTGGTGTTGTTCATCTCACGCTTGATCGCACCCATTGCTGCGAAACAAGGTGCGCACAGCAGGTTGAATGCCAGGAAAGCATAACCGCTTGCTGCAGTAAAGTGAGATGCCATGTTAGCATATATGGAACCCTCGCCTGCGCTGTAGAGGATACCCATAGTACCTACGATATTCTCCTTAGCTACCAGACCGGTGATGGATGCAACAGTTGCCTGCCAGTTACCGAAGCCCTGAGGGATGAAGATCCATGCCAGGCACTGACCGATCTTGCCCAGGATACTCATATCGATCTCATCCTCAGCCAGCATACGGAAGCCGTCCTCGGTGAATCCGAAGTAAGTAGTAAACCATACAACGATGGTGGACAGAAGGATGATGGTACCTGCCTTCTTGATGAAGGACCAGCCACGCTCCCACATGCTGCGCAGTACCGTACCTACGGTAGGCCAGTGGTAAGCAGGAAGCTCCATAACGAAAGGAGCAGGATCGCCCTCGAAGATCTTGGTCTTCTTCAGGATAATACCGGAGCAGATGATTGCTGCGATTCCCAGGAAGTATGCGGAAGGAGCAACCCATGCTGCGCCGCCGAAGATAGCACCTGCTACCATGGCGATGAAAGGAAGCTTAGCACCACAAGGAATAAATGTGGTAGTCATAATTGTCATCTTACGGTCTCTGTCGTTCTCGATGGTACGGGAAGCCATGATACCGGGAACACCACATCCGGAACCGATCAGCATAGGAATGAAGGATTTACCGGACAGACCGAACTTACGGAAGATACGGTCCATGATGAAGGCGATACGTGCCATGTAACCACAGGACTCCAGGAATGCCAGGAAGATAAACAGTACCAGCATCTGAGGTACGAAACCAAGCACTGCACCGACACCGGCTACAATACCGTCAAGGATCAGTCCTTTCAGCCAGTCGGCACATCCGATCGCATCCAGACCGGACTCTAACAGTACGGGGATACCGGGTACCCAGATACCGTAGTCTGCGGGATCGGGAGCTTCTCCGCCGTCTGCTACGTATACATCAACTGCCTCTGCCAGCTCAGCACCGGTGTAAGTAACATCCTCGGTTGCCAGAGTCTCTTCATCTTCCAGAGTATACTCTGCGGTAGCGGATGCATCGATGCCTGCCGCGAACTCCTGAACAGCTGCTACTGCTGCTGCGGGATCATAGTCCTCAGACTCGCTGTCGATGACTGCTGCCAGAGCTTCATCGCCGTCAGCTTCTACGAATGCGTTGATCACATTCATTGCATCGTCATAAGGCTCGGCTGCTTCTTCATAAGCACCGGTTCCGATGGTGAACAGATGCCAGCCATCACCGAATACGCCATCGTTTGCCCAGTCGGTAGCCCAGGTACCGACGGTAGTTACGGATACATAATATACGATGAACATAACCACTGCGAAGATCGGCAGTGCCAGCCATCTGTTGGTCACGATTTTATCGATCTTATCAGAAGTCGTTAACTTCTGACCTTCTTTCTTGGTATAACATTCTTTGATGATAGAGGAGATGTATGTGTATCTCTCGTTGGTGATGATACTCTCAGTGTCATCATCCATAACAGTTTCCAACTGCTTGATCTCTGCGGATACATCGGGAACGCTCTTCATCTGTGCCTGGATCTTGTCATCCTTCTCTAACAGCTTGATAGCGAAGAATCTCTTCTGTTCCTCGGGAACATCGGTCAGTTTCTTCTCTACGGTCTCGATCACGCTCTCAACCTCAGGTGCGAATTTATGTACCGCAGCTGCTGCACTCTTCTTCTGTGCCAGTTCGATCGCTTTTTTGGTAGCGTTCTCGATACCGGTCAGTTTCAGAGCGGAGATCTCAACAACGGGGCAGCCCAGCTTCTCAGAAAGCTTGCCTACGTTGATCTTGTCGCCGTTCTTGTTCACGATATCGATCATGTTGACAGCCATGACAACGGGGATACCCAGTTCCATCAGCTGTGTGCTCAGATATAAGTTACGCTCGATGTTGGTACCGTCTACCAGGTTCAGGATTGCATCGGGTCTCTCACCGATCAGGTAGTTACGTGCTACCACTTCCTCCAGAGTATACGGAGACAGGGAATAAATACCGGGTAAGTCCATGATGATCACGTCATCACCGTTACCGCCGTACTGTTTCTTTAATTTACCTTCCTTTTTCTCAACGGTTACGCCGGGCCAGTTACCTACGAACTGGTTGGAACCGGTCAGAGCGTTGAAAAGTGTTGTTTTACCGCAGTTAGGGTTACCTGCAAGTGCAATCTTAATTGCCATTTTTCTACCTCTTTCCTCTAAAATCATACTTCTCATAACTATTCAGAGCCTCATTCACAAAATCGTCTCTTCGAGACTTTCCTTTTGCTCATGTGATTAGCCTTCACTAATTAGTTCCAGCTAACCTTCCTGTTAAAAAAAAGATCATTTACTCAACGCAAATCATCTCAGCGTCTGCCTTACGAAGAGACAGCTCATAGCCTCTGACAGTTACTTCCACGGGATCTCCCAAAGGAGCAACCTTTCTCACATAGATCTCAACACCTTTGGTAATGCCCATGTCCATGATACGTCTCTTGACAGGAC
The DNA here is from genome assembly GCF_003480225.1 of Clostridium sp. AM34-9AC. Taxonomy (NCBI): domain Bacteria; kingdom Bacillati; phylum Bacillota; class Clostridia; order Eubacteriales; family Clostridiaceae; genus Clostridium; species Clostridium sp. AM34-9AC. Next base: position 54,051 of record NZ_QUIU01000026.1, on the reverse strand, counting down.
CTTCACCATTCAGTTTGGTTACCTTTACGGTCTGTCCGCAGGGAACTTCCTTCAATGTCTTCATTTTCTCCTCCTATTAGCATCTTTTGGTACAGCTGCCCGCTACACCATGATTTTATTGGCCATATCCTTGCCGATGGCTACTCTGGATTCCTTGATATTCACAATCAGGTTGCCTTCGGTCTGGGACACAACTGTCACTTTACCACCTACTACAAATCCGAGGGTCTCTAAAAACTTCCTCGTCTCCTCTTTGCCGCCGATCCTCTGGATCGTGTTCTCTTCACCGGCACCTACCATACTCAGGGGCATCATACACACTTCCTTCCCTTCAATAGTATTTAACTGCTTGTGGTTTCTCATTAGCTCTTAATGAGATTCATTCTCAATTCACGTGGTTAGTATATACTAACCTTTTTTTACTGTCAATATATTTTTTCGATTTTTTTCATAGAAATCTCGTAGGAATTTCTTATTGATATTTTTTCTCATTAAGTTGAAATCTTGCATTTCCTACCCTTTTCTGCTATGCTTATTGTAATGCCTGCGGATGGTTAAGTTTCCACATGTAGAGCAGGTATTTCGGTTCAAAATGCTATGTATGGGAAGGGTATGGTCATTACATGAAAATACAGGAATCTGCTGAGAATTATCTGGAAACGATCTTAGTGCTGAAGAAAAAGAACGGTGTGGTCCGTTCCATTGATATTGCCAACGATCTGGGTGTGTCCAAGCCCAGCGTCAGCGTAGCTATGAAGAATCTCCGCAATGGGGAATATATTGAAATGGACAAGGAAGGCTACATCACCCTGCTGGATAAGGGGCGGGAAATTGCAGAGAAAATCTATGAACGTCACACATTTCTTACGGACTGGCTGACTTCCATCGGCGTGGATCCCACCGTGGCTGCTGAGGATGCCTGCCGGATCGAGCATGTGATCAGTGCAGAGACTTTCACTGCTATGAAAAAGACATTGAAGACGAAATAGAACTCACAGTAACTCATTGCATATATTTGAACGCAAGAACTCCCGGTGCGATATTGCTCCGGGAGTTTTGTTATTATCATAAGCTCATTACCTGCGCTCATTAAATCTTAATTGTCACCCATTTTCCCTGTCGGAACCGAATCGACGCAAACAGAAATCTGGATACCTGATCCGCCAGAATACCCATCCAGATACCGGTCATTCCCAGTCCCAGAGTAAACCCGAAAATATAGGATGCCGCCGTACGGATCAAAGTAACGCTGATCGTAGAAGCTACTGCCGTGTATGCGGTATCTCCCGCACCGCGCAGGCAACCCATGTAGATGACCTGAGACACCTGGAACAGGACAATGATACAAATGCAATGAATAATATTCACACCGTACGTAATAATATTTTCTTCTCTAAAGAACATCCGGTAGATGGTCTCCCCTCCGAAGAAATAGATAACCGCCAGTGCAACAGAGATTCCCATACCGATACGTCTACAGATAGCTCCATAGCTTTTCGCTTTCTCCGGGTCACGTTCGCCCAGACTCCGGCCGATCAACGCCACCGCCGCTACCTGCATACCGTCACCGAATGAAAACGTCAGACCGAGGATATTCATGCCTACCTGGTGTGCCGCCATGGCTTCCGTACCCATTTTCGCTGCCATCATAGCAGTCGACATGAATCCGATACGCATCAATACCTGCTCAATAAACACGGAATAGCCGACTTTGATGATCTCCAACAGCGGTTCCAACCGCAGTCTGATGTGATGTTCGATCATATACGGAATACTGATAAATCCTTCTTTCGGACAGATCGAGATGATGCTCATCACGCATGCCACTACCGTACCGAATACCGTAGCAATGGCGGCTCCGGTGATTCCCAGTGCCGGGAATCCGAAATGGCCGTTGATCAGCAGGTAATTGCCGCAGATATTCACCAGATTGGAGATCAGGTTCGTCCTAAGGGCGATCATCGTATTGCCCGCGCCGCGCTGTGCCGCATTGATTCCCATGGACAATACATTGAAGATCATGCCACCCATGATGATCCGGTAGTATCTCGCTGCCATGGCATGCGTGTCCTCACTCGATCCGCAGAATTCAATGATCTGATCCGCGAATCCCACCGTCAGTGCACTGATGATCACCGCTGCCACAATGCAAAAGCAGATCGTCATCACCAGAATCTCGTTGGCCGCCTGCTGCCTCTTCTCTCCAAGTCGTCTCGCCACCAGGGCGGAGATTGCCACATTCGCTGCAATGAACAGTGCCAGCCCCAGGAACTTCGGCTGTGTGGTCAGCCCTACCGCTGCCACCGCATTGGCTCCGAGCGTACTCACCATAAAAGTATCCACCATACCCGCCAGTGCGATAAAAAAGGATTCGCAGACCGCCGGCCACGCCAGCCGGATTGCTTCTTTTGTCAGGGAACCCTGTGTGTGTTCTGTGCTCATAGCTATGTTACCTATTACCTTTTCTTGGATATTTCCTTTTGCTGATAGTCATAATGCTTTATTACACTCTTAATCATACACCAAAACCTCCGTTTGCCGATAGTCCCAAATTTTTGTCCTCTTTTTATAGCCAGACACATAATTTTTATCTCATTTTCATACAATACTAATCAGACCATACGCGGATATTGACACATGCAAAATCGTATTTTCAAAGGAGGCTCCCATGCAACTCTCCGACAAATTTCACAATATTCACTGGAAAAACCTCATCACTGCCGTTGCCATCCCTCTGGCGGTAGGCGGACTATCCGCCTGGATCACCAAAGACGGCATGAAAGCCTTTGAAGCAGTGAATCAGCCTCCACTGACGCCGCCCATGTGGCTCTTCCCGGTGGTGTGGAGCATCCTGTTCGTCCTCATGGGAATCGCCTCTTATCTCGTTGTCATGCAAAAAGGTGAGGACACGAAAGCCCTCACCCTGTATGCTGTACAGCTTATCTTTAATTTTTTCTGGTCCATCTGGTTCTTCAACCTGGGATGGTATCTTTTCGCCTTTTTGTGGCTGGTCGCTCTGTGGATCCTGATCATCGCCACTACCGTTGCCTTTTACCGCATCTCGAAGCCTGCCGCATGGCTGATGCTGCCTTATCTGGTGTGGGTTGCGTTCGCGGGGTATCTGAATCTGGGGGTGTGGTGGCTGAACCGGTAAGTACGCATTTTTATTAGTTTTTCCCCTAGTGCACACATAATACTGGATTAAAAAATGTGGGAAGACGAATCTTCCCACTCGTTAATGTTCATCTCTTTATGGCTTGATTACCAAAGGTTAATGGAGACCTCTCTATAATTAGAATATGGCAATTCACTGACTGTGTCGACTGCATATTGAAAAGTTTAAATTTTTCTGTGCTTTCCTTAAGCTCTTATTTTTCTAATCCGTATGTCCTTATCCGCCATCCGCTTTCTTGCTTCTCAAAGTCCATAAAAAGATAGAACGAGGAGTCTTCTCCTGCCGGCAAAAATTCCGCCTGTACTGTGTAGGTTACCCCCGTTTCATCCCCAACATCCGCTAATCCTTTTATCCAATTTATACAAACAGTTTCTTTTCCTTTAGATTCCCGGAACTCTGCATAAGTATCCGGTGTTCCACTGTAATCTTCCACTAAATACTTTTTAATTGTTTCCGAATCACCTTGAAAATAGGCCTCCGAAAATTCTTTTGCTATCTCGTATACTATTTTTCTATTCTCGCTCCCCGCCACTTCTCCTCTTATCGTCAGTGTATCATCCTGCGGCGCTAATAGTTCTTCTCTCTTATCGTAATAATTATCAATTAATCTAATATCTTCTATATACCACCCATCTTCCCGATAGGATGCCTCTGTACATTTTACCGTGCTTTCGTCATCGACTTCATATTATAATGAGATAAAACGAACCATCGTTTTTCCGTCTTTTTCAAATATGGTTGCCCCGATATAACTGTCTATCGGCCGCTTGTCATCAATCTTAACATCTCCGAATTTATCCGGCTGTTCTGAATCAATATTGGGATTGTGTATAAAGCTGTATGGATATTCCACCCAACCGCTATCCTCTAAATGCAGAATATAAATTTCAGTAGCACCATAATTGCTTCCGAAGATGTATCTTTCCAATAATACATCCGCTTTACCATCTCCTGACAGATCACCGGTAGTAATACGTGAACCATAAACGTATCCTTCGTAATCCTTTATTGCCGTATCTACGCCATTCACATTCGCTATGAGTCGTGTACCATCTTTTGCCAAGCCATCGATATCGCCGTTATCTACAACACGCACTATATCTTCTTTCCCATCTCCATCTAAATCTACACTTATTTCGGTTCCAGCTTCGATAGGAATGTGGGTCGTCTCTTTTTCTTCAGATGTGCGTCTGAGGTTCCGATGTCTCAACTTCCCGTGTTACATCCGCTGCCTGGGTCTGCGGCTCGGTATCGGTGATTTTAATCTGATCCGCCTGGGGCACACCGTCCCTGTGTTGATTTCTCGCCCCAAAAATGTAAGACAAAATAATCCCCAGCACAAGCACTGCTGCCACAACCGCAAATACTACTTTCTGCTTTTTGGTCATCTTTTTGTTTCTCCCCCAATTGTCTTCTATTTTCTTCTCTCGCAATATTTTCTTCCGTAAATGAAAAATATGGAATCTCCAGTTCTTCAACATTACCTTCGTTTGCATTCAGCCATTCCCTATAGTCCGTCTCATCGCCTTATATATTTTCAAAAAATTTCTAATCCTCTACAATCTCTTCTCCATAATCGTAGATAGGCATCTGACCGGAAACATAAACATCAATATTATAGATTTCACCGGTTGCTTCCCCCGGTATGCCGAATTCATGGAAACATTCTCCTAAAGCATAACGATAAATGGTATATCTCTCTTTGCCCATATAAGTATGTTTTTCATAAGAATCTCCATATTGTTCGACCATTTGAGAATAAGTATTTCCGGAATATATGCCTCTCGAGGTATATGCAAATGTTTCATTACTGCTGATTCTTATTCTGACACATTCTTTTTCAAGAAAATAAACTTGTATAAATTGAGTTTCCCCATCACCTACGTTATAATAATAATCATATTTTTTGTTATCCGAATCCTCAACCTTTTCATACAACAGCCCCATCTTATCCAACTTCCCCAATATTTCCTGCTCACCTTCATATAAGGAAACTGAAAAATCCCCTATATTGATAACGGCATCCCTATCTGTCTGTGCATTTGTTGCATTCGGCATTTCATCAATTTTGTTCCTTATAGCCGCTGCTGTTTCTTCTATACTTTTTTCTCCGTTAAAATAATACAACACCTCTTCCTGCGTAATCCCTATGAAAGGAAGGTCACTGCGTTGCATTACCTTCGTATTATTTATCATCTCCCTTACATCCTGTATATCCTCATCTTGTGCCGCATAAACATTTTCATAGGTACCGCCAATTTCGTATGTCAGAATAGGAAGTTTCTCTCTTTTTCCATCCGATGTCTGATAATATTCCTGCTTTCTGCTATCACTAAGCTGTTGGTCCAACACATCTTGCAATATTGAGAAATTCCAATTGGGAGCAATCGTTTTCTGTCCTTCCTCAGTAAAATAGCTTTCCACAAACTTCCATGCTTCTTCTTTGTGCGTGCTTTGACTGTTAATGGCGAAACAGTTGTCAAAAATAAATATTCTTCCCTTTCCCTCTGCTCCCGGAAATCCTGTATAGACTGCATCCTCACCCCATACGGATTTTTTATATAAATATTGTTGCATGTCACCTATGCACTCAAGATTGAATGGAATTTTTCCTTCCCGCATCAAAAGGTCATTCGTTTGAAACATCGCCTGTTGCGGTAATTGTTCTGCAATTTTTATATATTGTTCCAATCTGTTATCTTCCGTTTCCCCGGAATATCCTCCGCAGATTGCCCCTTCCTGTAAAAATAAATCCCGTGAAATCATAGGATCCTCTTCACATTCCCGAACGGCCCGCAAGGCTTCCTCGAAGGTAAAATTTTCTTTGTTCCTGCACCATTTTTCTTTTGTTATCAATGTATATAACACAAAATTCGTTGGCAACATATACAAGCCACCATCCGCTGTCAAAACATGATACGCAGAATCAACGATGTCCTCTTCCCCAATCACATCACTTTTCTCCAGATAGGGAATAAGATTCTCTATTGCGCCCTTTTCTCTAAGCACTTCCACATCCATCTCATCTGTCGAAAAACTAATGATATCAGGTCCTTTTCCTGTCAAAATATCATCATACAAACGACTAATTCCGTCGCTTGTATTTTCTTCGTAATAATCATGTATTGTGATTGTTATTCTGTCATTTTTACTATTAAAATCTGCTATTGCTTCCTGTAATGTCGACGCTCCCCCTATATCTCCAAGTATAATCTCCGTTTTAGGTTCTTCCAGCACAATTGTAGCAGTCTCTTTCTCCCATGCAGATGTTTTCGTCCCGGTGTTTATTTCTCCACATCCCATTAACAGCAAAGATGATACTGTACCTACAAGCAATAATGCTATTGTTTTAAAAGTTTTCATTCGTAATCCCCTCGCACGTCATCGCAATATCATTCTTTTTCCAACAGGTAAAAAAACAAGCACTGCTGCCACAACTTCCCACTGTATAACTTAACTTGTCTTCCGTAAATTCAGAAAAGGACGCACCTCTACGTTCTCCGGTCTCTTCCCATCATATAACAATTGCACATACTGTTCCGCTTCTTCATCGGAGACATCTTCCTGATCCGTAAATACTATCATTATTAGTTCAATTTCACTTTGTTCCGGCTGCTTTCTAATTATGTTCAGGGAATGGAAATACATCTCTCTGTAATCATCTTTCCAGGTGCCGTCTTCCGAATCGTTTTCAAACATGAAATAATCCGTTCCATCAAATTCTATATAACTTAAACTCCATAGTTGACTCGCTGTAACCAATTCCTCACTCACTAAATAGTGTACAATCACTAATTGCGCCGGTTGATTCTCTGATGTCTGCTCGTAAAATTCGTCCAGCAATTCTGCTCCGCTGCATTCCCTTGACTGCCAATCCAAGACATACACCGGATAATCTTTGAGTTCATCTATATTTAACGGAAGGACGGATAATTCCTGTCTGATTACTTCCGGATCGGTTTTCCCTTTTAAATTTTCCAAACTGAAATCTTCCAATAAATCAACCGGTTCAGTCTCTTCATTTGATACAGCTGTAGTCGTTATGGTATTAGGTGTCATCTCCTCGGTAACTTCTGAAGTATTCTGTTCTGTATCATTCTGTTCCGGTCTATTCTGCCCACAGCTTACCATGCTTAACATAATTATTAATAATGCCACACACCTCATCTTTGCTTTGTACATACTTTTTCTGAATCCTCCTCCCACAAGATTTTTCAAAAGCCTTTTACACAATCAATCATCCTTCTCTGCCATGAAATCCGGCATCTTTTTTCAGAAGCAAGCAGCCGATCACCTCTCCGTTATTTTTATTCAAATACTCTTCTAAGTACTGCAACAACCTCTTGATTCTCAATCCCATAATTTTTCAAGGAATTCTCATCAAACGGCTCTTGCTCCAACAATTTTATGAAAGTGTCTATCTCCGATTTCACTGTTGCAGGAAGATTTGCTGTGTTCTCCAGCATAAGTTCTGTTACAATTCTAAGAATATCTTTTTTATGCTTTTTGATATCATTGGAATCTACTGTTTCACCGCTTTCTTTCCTCTGTCTCAAATCAAGGTATGCTTTCGCCTTGAACAAAATCAAACACTCAGGTCGGAGAACGGAAAGACCTTTTACATTAACTTTTCCTTCTAACAACACCTTGTAATAATCGTCATTAAGCAGAATTGCTGACAGACTTGATACCGTATCATCAATGTGTATGGGGGTGATTCCGGTCATCTCTCGTAATTCAAAATCATTTCTGCAAAATAATTCAAGCATTTTAGGAAAAGATTCATCCTCTGGCTTGTCAAATCTATAGAACTGCGGTTTTTCTCCATTGGTTGCCTTATTTCTGTACTTTCCATCTTGAACAAAATTCCAAAATTTTTCTCCAAACTCAGGAGTCAATGCCTCTACGATCAAAACAATGTCAAGATCTCTTGTTGCTCTAAACGCTGTCTCGCTGTTTTCAAATACAATGTCACAGGCTGCACCGCCTATAAGTACATATTGGTTCTCATATCCCTGAAAGTATCTTCTAAAAGTATCCAGTCCTTTTACCATACGTATTCCTCCAGCATCCTCTTTATAGAAATACCAATTCTTTCATCCTGTTTCTCGCTCTCTGTAAGCGACAATGTCACACTCAATGGATCTTCCAGTTTCTTATTCTTAAAATCAATAAAGTATCCGAGTTCCAGAACAACGCATCCTATTTCTTCCCCGGAATGTACCTGCTTCATTTTTCTAATTCCGGATTCTGTTATTTCTTTTTTGGTAATTGCATAAGTCGGATATTCATTATCCGAAAGTAATGAGTACTCACATAGTGCAGTGATTCCTGCCTTTTTTCCCAATTGAATATCCTCTTTTAGTTCATACCTTGCAATCACAGGGTTTCTCAATATGACCCGTACATCATTCCACAGTTTCTGAATATCCGCTGGAACAGTTATCACCCTGGATTTACCCTTCATACCCAAAATATCCACATTCAGATACTCAATTTCATCAAAGCACCTGTTTGCAGACATTTTCGTAACGCCTAATCTTATTGCAGCTTTTGATGCAGTAACATTTTCCCATTTTTCATATATTGCAACCAATATAACTTTTTGTGTTAAAAATGAAATCAAATGAACCGGAGAAATTTTCCTTTCATTCTCATTGGACAGCAAATATCCGATAAAAGGCAAGTACACCTGCTTATCTTTCAGTACAAAGGGAATTCCCTCTTCCAATAATTTTTCTTTAATATAAAATGATGTAGAATCAAAAAAAATGGCACAATTAAGACCTGCTGCCTTTTCAATTTTAATCCAGTCCTTTCTAAGCACTGCCAGGCCAACATCTGCCTTGGGTTGAATTGCTATCCAGGGTGAACCGTTTGTTTCAACCTTATAAAAAGTGTATCTTCCACGAAAGGCTAGAGGCAGCTTCTCATTCAAATATTCAGTTTCTTCTATCATCACATTTTGACGCAATGTTTTTTCCAAAAAATTCTTCATATAGTCACCATTTTAAAAATGTAACTCTTTTTATGTTACATTTTTAAAATATCATATTTTTATTGCACATGCAATATTTAATGATAAGATAGTCGACCGATATCAATTATTTTGATATTTTCAATTTAAAATACCTGGATCACATAATCATAACTATAGGTATGCACATACAACCGGCCGTCCTTCTCTGCCATGAGATCCGGCATTTTTTTCAGAGGCAGGCGATCGATCACTTCTCCGGTGTTTTTATCCAGCTGATAGAGATAATCGTCCTCTGCGGTAAATCCATAGCCGCAGAAGATCACGTCCCCTTTCACGAGAAAATTCATGCTGTTATAAGTCTGGTCGGCACTTCGCCACAGCAGTTTCTCATTTTCCAGATCATAGGCAAACATAAAGCAGCTGTCCGGCTGCGCATAACCGTTCATTACCGAAGCCCCGTAAAAAATTCCGTTCTCAAGACAGGCATTATTACCGTTGACGTACCATTTGTCTGTCGGATATTCCAGCACGTACAGACAGTTCTCGCCATCAAAAATGCTGAGTTTTCCATCCTCCCACTGATAGGTATAATTTTCATCATAGAAGCAGTCCCAGTTTTCTCCGATCATGGGAAGGGAAACATCTTCCGTTGCATTGTACCATTCATCAGCAAAAGTAATATTGTTATACGTCTCGGAAAGGATTTCCAGGGAATAGGGCTGCGCCGCAGTTCCTTCCGGGTGAAATTCCGATACTCCGGTGAAATCTATCGTAATTTCTTTCGGTGCAATGGGTGTTTCCCGGGATTCTGACTCTGTGAGAGCTCCGGAAGTCTCTGTCTCATCTATTTTAGTGTCTGTATTGGAAATATTTTCGGTTTGTTTCTCCGCTTCGTTGTTCTCCGGTGCATTGGTCTCCCGGGCGCCACATGCCATTAACAGGCAGGCGGACAGTGCAAATGTTGCTAATCTGTATTGTTTTTTCATGATAATCTCCCTTACTGCTTAAAATTCTCGTAACTATTCAGAACCCCATTCGCGAAACCGCTACTTCGTAGCTTCTTCATTGATCATCTGTTCCTCTTCTATAACAGTAACAATACCTTCATATACGGTAAAGTAATATCGAATCTGCTCCTGTGTGTCCTCATACTGCCAACGTTCCCAGGAAGCTTCCTCAACAGACTTCACCAGTGTCAATGTACCATCGGCATCCGCGATGTTTTGCTGTAATTCCTCCAACATTGTCTTACCGACAAGGAATCTCCCATCCCGGCTGCTGCCGGCCTGAATCTGTATCCTGTCTAATCCACCGTTCTCGTCAAAATAACAATAGTATTTGCTGTTCTCTATATAGAGACTCGCATCCTCACTGGCGACATCGCATTGCAATCCGGCATCGGTACACAATGTCCGTACTTCGTCTCTTCGCATTCCCCATTGCATCCTTGACAGGACCTCTCGATTATACTCCAGGGAATAGACCACTGCCTTCACCGGCACAAAGGAAAAGGAGCAGCGGTGCGATCCTGCCTCATCCAGATCCCCCTCCATCACTGTGGTCACAGAATCCTTGCCAAGATTTTCTCCTGCTCCCAACAACGTACCATCTTCCAATAAGGCAAAATTATTATATCCATATCGAATAGCAGAGATATCTGCATCAAAGGTGCGGGCATCATCGCTGTGCCGGATTCCACCCAGCCATACCATACTGACCTTATCCAGTACCTTTTTGGGTTCTCTGACAAAGTCATGAACATTCTCACTCTTAGAAACACCGCACTGTCCAAAGATATTTAATCCCCAAAGATATAATTCTCCGTCTTCCGTGATTGCCGCTCCATTCCACGCATTGATGTCCACATAGATACAATGATCCAGAACTTTATGTGGTTCCAGATACATCATTTTTACCAGATTCAACGGATTCTCTGTTACTGACCAGTATTCATCATATCCCCCAACGGTCGTGCTGCTTGTCGTCCGAAGCTGTCCCCACCAATATACGGCTCCATCTTCCTTGAGTACGATAATGGCTTCCCTGCCGGCTCTGGCATATCTGACATTTTTCATTAACAGTGTGGGAGTACATACCCTGTCGTTATCCATGTCGCTATATACCTGCTTCACAGTGTCTTTTCCCAACAAAAGTCCTGCCATATTTAATCCCAGTCCGTAGAGGTTTCCATCCTCCGTCAGATAAATGCAGAAATTATTATTCCAATCGGCATCTACGGAAACCACATGATCTGCAATCCTCACATCATCAAACTGCCCCTTGTCAAAATCCGTCTCGTAACTGCCTGTTCCCAACTGACCATTCTCATTATAACCGTTCCCCCAGAGAATACCATCATTATCAATATAATAATGATTATAGGCAGTGACCCGCTCAGTGATATAATAGTTTTCAATACGAAAAGGACTGGGAGCTTGCAGTTCCTCTTCCTGCTGTATGTAAATTGTTGGCAGATTCTGTTCCTGTACTTGTCCTGTTTCTTCCGTTGTCACCATTTCTGTGAAGTCTTCCGATGTTTTCTGAGAAGAAACCGCACTTTTCTGTGTGAGCAGTACCAGTGCTGCAATGATACACAGTTCCACTGCCAGCGCCGCAAGCTTCCCTGCGGTCTTACGGCATTTTAAAATATGCCGGATCCTGCCCCGGATGTCACCTTCATCAAAACACACCGGTGCTGCAAATATCCTGCGTGCGGTCGTATCGGTTGCCATGGATAGCAGTACGGCGGCATATTCCTGTCGGTCCTCCGGCTCCAGATGTTCCGTCACTGCTTCATCACAGGCTTTTTCTATATCACAGCACAGCAGATAATATGCCAGCCAGACCACCGGATTCATCCAATGCACAATGCTAATCAGATAGGCCAGTATTTTCCACAGATAGTCCCGGCGGTGCAGATGGATCCGCTCATGCTGCAATACACAGTCATAAAATTCCGGCTTCATCTCCACCGGCAGATAAATCTGCGGCCGCAGAATTCCGAATACCATCGGCGTGCGGATGCCGTCCACGTAACGTACGCCCTCCTCTCCGGGGAGACATTCCGCCAGACGGCGTTTCATTCTTATATACGAAAAAATAAAATACGCGAGAAAGCAGGGGATTCCTGCCAGCCACAGGTATCTGACTGCAAATATCACCTGTGTAAAGGCGGCCGATAGGAAAGGCATGACTGCTGTGCCGTTGGACTGTGCAGCCGTCACAGGGAGCTCGTTCGATCCCGCTTCGAAATTCGTACCCTGCACGGTCGTCGCATCTGTTCCGTTCACCTGTTCCGGCAAGGTACTCTGTCCAGGTGTAACATTTTGCTCCGGCACAGCACTTTGCCCCAACACAATGCCCGTCCCAAGTCCCGTCACCACTGTCGGTCCATCCGTGCTCACCGCCTCTACCATCGACTCCGGCTGTGCCCACCAAAATCCATGCTCATTCTCGATCTTCCAGGGAAATATGAGATAGAAAAAGGCGATTCCCCACAACAGCACACAGTAGCGGTAGGAGATCCGCAGTCCTCTAAATACCATTCTGAGGATCCATACGATTCCTACGATGATGCTTCCCTGAATGCTCATTCTGATCAGTATCTGCATCATTGCCATCCCTGTCATTCCTTTTCTTCCCCGTTATTTTCTATGATCTTCTTCAGTTCTTTGATCTCTTTCGTAGACAACTTTTTCCGGGAGGTAAACGCCGCCACAAAAGCAGGCAGGGATCCCGCAAAGGACTCTTCGATGATCTCCTCACTCTGTCTCGCCTGAAACATCTGCCTCGACAGTAACGAAGTTACGGTTCCGTTCTCGCTGGTAAAAATCCCCTTCTGGCAGAGGCGCCGCAGGACTGTATAAGTTGTGGATTTCTTCCAGTTCAACTCCTGCTCGCATAGTTTCACCAGTTCCCCGGAAGAGACCGGCTCATGCTCCCAGATAATCTCTGCAAAACGCATTTCGATGGCGCCCATAGTATATTCCGACATTGCAATTCCACACTTTCTGCCCTCTGTGGCATCCGTTAAGTCTTATTATGCAAAATGGTTTACAAGTTGTAACACTTTTATGTTACATCCTGTAAACCATTTTTGTCAATGTCTATTTTTTCCTACAAAAGTAAAAGTTTCTCTTATACCGGAAACTTTTTTCATTTTTATCAAATGTATCCAGTATAAATTGTTCTCATCCCCCATTCGGCATCAGATCATTGAAAGTATCCCATGCCTCTTCCGCCGTATAATCCGCCAGCTTAAGCCACCCGGTGACACCATTCTCGGTCTCCACGCAGAGCCACTGCCTGCCGGCATCCAGATAAAGGAAATAGACTCCGTGATCTGCGTTGATGGTAAAGCGTTCACTGCCTGCGTCCGGAGTCCGATAGACTTCCAGATCTTTTCTGATCCCGTGCAGGGTCGACTGCTCCGGCAGATCATAGCGGTCTGCCGGAAGTTCCGCCAGTTTTCCGTCACTTCCAATGCGGTATACGATCCGCAAATTTTCTCTTTGCAGAATATAATCATAGCTCTGAGTGGTAATAATCTGGCCGTTTTCCACCCAGATCTCCCGGATATCCTGTGCGAAGCTTCCTACCTCCTGTAATTCCCCGTTCTCATAGCGGAACAGGAAACTCTCGTACTGTCCGAACTCGTCCCTTCGCATCAGCGCCAACAGGATCTGTCCGCCATCGGGACTGAAAGCGTAAATGCTGTTCCCCAGATTCTGTGCCGTCCGTGTCTCGCCTTGCATGGTATTCACCGCAAATATATATTGATCCAGCGGCGAATGATCCACTTCGTTTACTACCTGTGCCATTCTCGAACGCAGCAGAAGTTTCTCTGCGGTTCCGTCTCCGTCCAGATCCAACAGGGCATAAGTCTCCTGCTCCGCTCGCTCAGACAGATCGAATACAACTCCCACATTCGTCATAATATCCCGTCTCTGTGCTGCTGCATAAGCATCCGCTTCCTCTGTCGTCAGATCTGCCGCCACCTTCCCGTTCCAGACCGGCTGATTGGACAGAAGCGGAAGTTTCCTCTGGGCGGTTCCGCTGCTCTGACTCAGGATCCAATAGCCATCCTCCGCCGTAAGTGTATCTGCGGAGAAATCCTGTGCCTTCGACGGCAGCTTCCAGTCCGTGACCCCGTTTTCTCCGGTCTGTCCCGAAGTATCATATTCCCGGATCGTGTCGATCCAGATGTCCAGATCTCCCTCCTGATAATCAGAAGCTGCAAAATAGTACAATCGGACACTATCCTGTTGCTTCAGATAAGCCATCTCCTGACTGTAACTGTCAGACGTATAATATTTTCCCATATTTTGATAAACCGTGGACCGTCCCTGTGCCGCACATCCCGGGGCTATATATCCCGGAACCATACAGTTCAGTCCGGCTTCCTCCCCGGTGGCCGCATAAATACCGTAGCTGGAAACCTGATAAGTAGCAGCAACATCCGCAAAAGATCCGGGGGATACCTTTACATACACCCATTTTTTCGACAGTTCTGCCACGGTAGCCCAATCTTCATCCCTGGGTCCGTATTCCGCATAGACCACTCTGGCCTGATTTTCTCCGTCCAGAGGACCGGTAGAATGCCTGCCTATACTGTCGATATCTCCCAGTGACAGCAGCCAGATCTGACTGCTCTCCTCCGCAAATACCATCGGAATGTCTATAGCAGTGCCATCGGCAAAGGTATACTGTACATTCGCCACTGCTCCCTCCCCGGGACGATTCGGATCCTCCTGATAAAAATAATACTGCATTCCCGGCTCATAAAGCAGTTCCGTCATTTCCCCGCTGCCACCCTGTAGATTCAGCAGAGCTTCCGCAGCCTTCACCGGATCCTTGTAGGTCTCATGGGCAGCGGCATCTCCGTCTAAAATCCGCTGATGCAGTTTCCGCGCCGCAACACCATTGTAGCCAAGATATTGGATGCCGTCCTGTCCGGCAAAAGACTGGGCATCCTCCAAGGCAGTCACATCAAACAGGGCACTGAACTCTTCCCTGCTGTGGATACCCTGCTCAAATACCGTCAGCCATTCCGTTTTGGCAGCCTCATAATCCACTTCATCCGTCGCAAACTCCCCTGTTGCAGCTTCCTCGGTTGCATCTGCCCCGTCGGTTGCCAGCGCCGCATCTGCCTCAGTCTCTGCACCGCTATCCGCATTTGCAACATCCGCTGCATCCGTTCCACTACCCGGGTTACTGCACAGGCACACCACCAGTACCACGATCACTGCTGCCGCGCCAATCATGACCCAGAATGGCGGCTTGCGATAATCCAGTACATGACGAATACGATTCTTCACATGGTCTTCGCCAAAAGAAAGCAGTGCGCAGATGGAACCGCCCCGATAACGCTTCCACTCTCCGCCGGAAGCCTCCTCCAGCAATGTATAGGAATAGATCTTCTTGCTCTCCTCGCCGAGAAGCTTCACAACTTTTTCATCGCAGGACATCTCACAATCCATGTTCATCAGATAAAATGCCAGCCATACCAACGGGTTAAACCAATGCACACAGCAGATCAGCAGAGCTGCCGGTTTGAAAAGGTAATCCCTGCGCTGCAAATGCACTCTCTCGTGGCACAACACGACTTTTCTGCTCTCCGGATCCAGTCCCGAAGAGAGATAGATCACCGGATGCATCAGTCCCATGACAAAGGACAGATGCCCTCCATCGATCTCGCAGATCCCCGGTTCCACCTGTCTGACACCGCTGTCAGGTCTGCGAAGCCGGTTCCGCATACGCAGGTAGGAAAAAGCATGATACCCCATAAATCCTGCCATTCCAAGTAACCATGCGATCGACAGGACACGGAAAATTTGCAAAAATCCGTCCGCATTATCCCGGTTATCCACCGGGTAACCATCATCCAAGGCATTCGTAACATTACCCGGTGCCTGAATTTCACCGACACCGTCATCTCCAATTTCATTCATGCCTTCTACGTTTCCATCCTGTCCCAGTGTTGGTGCAGAACCTTCCCTATTTCCGGTGGCTTCTAAAGTCCCGGCATTCAGATTTCCCGTATTATCCGCCCCGGACAGCACGGCATCCACAGTATTGTCTCCACGGTGGCTGCCATTATAAACTCCCTCATTGTCAACTGATCCGGCACTGTTCCCGGCAGTCAACTGTGCAGAGGTTGTCGCCGTCCCTACGGTCAACAGACGCTCCGGGATCAGACTGATTCTGGTCCCCGGCAGCACCGGACAACATAACCGCACAAATACGATTCCCCACAGCAGATAGGAACACCATTTCGGGGCTTTTTTCAGTAAAAATCTGGCCAGTATCACCAACAAAATACAATAGCTTCCCACCAGACTGAGACGCCATATACTGTCAAACAAACGATAGATGCCTTCCACCATAAAGTCCCTCCTATGTTCTCTGCTTCCCTATCCGCGGAAGCTCCGCTCTCTGTCGTCCCTGTTCTGTAACGCCCCGAAGCTCACTAATTTTCCGTCCCGGCAGCTGAGGCTTCCACAATCGCCTTCCTGCAATTCGCTGTAGATTCTGTCGGAAACTTCCAAGGTGATCTGTTCGCCCTCTTTTTCCAGATTTTCAAAAATGACAGTCTTGACGTTTTCCGCCTCGGTTACTCCGGAATTTACTGTGCCGTTTGCCAGATATACCGGCTGATTCACAGCGGTAGCCTGTGCCTTGCTATAGACTTTTGCACGGTTCACCGTATGATATCCCCGTTGCCTGTTCCGTAAGCTCCGCACCAGAAGGTACAGAAGATATCCCAGAATTGCCGCTGCGAACAGGACTGTCAATATGTTTTCCACCGGACTGAAACTTAACTGCTGCATCATAAGCACAACCTCCCCATTTTTCATTATTTATCTCATTTCACAGTATCCTTTATGATATCCTTGTATACTTCCAACAGCCACCAGGAAAATGCCTGTGATTGTTTTGCTGCATTGTCGATCATGCCATCTGCAGTTGCTTTATCCTCAGCCGGTACTACCAGCAGGAACTCTTCCTCTTCTATTTTTACTCCACATAATACGGTTTTTAGATCTTTTGAGATAAGGAACATATTACCGACTGTATCTCCTTTTCACACTTTACCCGGCAAAATACAAGCCACTGAAATAATCACTGTAATCCTTACCATCCTGTAACCGAAACCATCCCTTCACACCATCCGTAATCTCGATGCAGATCCAGTCCTGTGTTGCATCCAGCTTTGTCATGCGTACCTTGCTTCCTTTGGGCAGCACAAAGGTCTCATCCCCGTCCGGTGTACGGTAGAGCGTTATATCCTGCCGCAATTCCACTTCCTCCCAGGCACTTAATACATATTCCTCCTGTGGCACTTCCCGAAGTCTTCCGTTCGATGTTACCTGATAGATTTTCTGGATGTAATCATTCTGCACCGCAAAATAGGGTTCAGTGATAACCATCTGTCCATCCTGTATCCATGCCTTTCGCAGATCCTGTGCGAGCCGGTCTGTTTCCACCGGTTTTCCGTCTTCATAGTGGTAGATTCGTGTCAATGGATCTGCGCTTTCTCCGTCATCGTACAATGCGATCAGGAGCTGTTCCCCATCCGGGCTGAAAGCGAAGATCGAATTGCTCATATTTCCCGTGCTGTCCGGAATCTCAATCGTCTGTCCGTCTATCTCCAACACTGCATCCCGCAGGTCATAGCAATTCATCTGACCCAGTCCCAAATTTACACAAATCTTATATTCCTCGAAAGAATATCCCGTTACCGGCTCCGCAGGATGCAGAGAAATCTTCTCCGGCACACCATCGCCATCCAGATCCAGCTGCGCCGATGTCTCAGTTTCTGTCCGCTCCGATACATCAAATACCACACCCGGATAGGCCAGAATGTCTGCTCTTTCGATGTGCTGGCTATCCGCCCCGCTAAGTGCAAACCGCATACTTATGGATGGATTACTATTGTAAATGTCATAATATCCGTCATGAACATGAAGCGTCGTGCCGCTGTTGAGCTGCAAATTCACCGGCAGAACCGTATTGGTGACAGTATGGGTACTCATGTCAAACTCCCGAAGTACCCTCGGCATCCACTCATCCGTCATAAGATGCGCCTCATCGGGATCTGTCAGATAATAGACCTTGCCGCCGCTCCATTCCGTCACATCCGGCAGATCTTTTTGCAGCTGTGTATAGGCATCCGATGTGTCATATGCGCCCCGCTCACAGGTAACGTCATACCAGCCCGTTGCCATGATGCGTTCCGCTTGAATGCAGCGAAATACACTGCCGGACGTTCCCCAAAGTTCACTCATGGTATAGATCCCGTAATTTGAAATCTGTACATGGGGATAATAAGTCGAATAACTGCCGGCATCCACAGGATACCAGTCCATCCAGCCCCAGTAGACCGCTCTGTCCGGTTGTCGGAGTTCGTACTCCCCATAGACCATTCTGGTACAGATATCACCGGTGAGCGGACCATATCCCGAGTCCTCCGCACTGCCCGGATCTCCAAAGGATAAGAGCCACAGCTGCGTCATCTCCTCCGCCATGACCATGGGAATATCTACAGCAGATCCATCCGCAAAAGTATAATGTACATTCACCACAGAGCCTTCTCCCGGCCGGTCAGAGTCCTCCCGATAATAAGGATATTGCCGCCCTGCCGGATACAGCGTCTCGGTCACGGCTCCGCTTCCATCACCCAGGTGCAACAGTGACACCGCTGCCGTTACCGGATCTGTATATTTTCTATAAGTCTCGGATGCAGGTTCCTCCGCCAGTGCTTTGAATATCGCATACGCGGCATTCGTATTGTTTTCACGAACCAGCAGATCATAAGCCACTTGATCCGCTGCAAAGGAATGCTTTTCTTCGATTTCTTCCACATCAAAAACAGCGGCAAAATCTTCTCTGCTATGAATCGTTACCTTTGCAAAATCTTCCGGTGTCTTGATGCTGTCCGGAAACTGCGCAATATTTCCACTCGTCTCCGCATTGCTGTCTACATCCATTTCTGCTCCTGCGCTGTCGTCTGTATCTGCACGATCCGCCGTGCCTGCCCCGTTCCCACTTCCACCGGGATTGCTGCACAGACACACCGCCAGTACCACGATCACTGCTGCCGCGCCAATCATGACCCAGAACGGCGGCTTGCGATAATCCAGTACATGGCGGATCCTGTTCTTCACATGATCTTCACCAAAAGAAAGCAAGGCACAGATGGAACCGCCCCGATAGCGTTTCCATTCCCCACCGGAAACCTCTTCCAGCAATGTATAGGAATATATCTTCTTGCTCTCCTCGCCGAGAAGCTTCACAACTTTTTCATCGCAGGACATCTCACAGTCCATATTCATCAGATAAAATGCCAGCCACACCAACGGGTTAAACCAGTGCACACAGCAGATCAGCAGAGCTGCCGGTTTGAAGAGATAATCCCTGCGCTGCAAATGCACTCTCTCGTGGCACAGCACAACGTTTCTGCTCTCGGGATCTAAGCCCGAAGACAGATAGATCACCGGATGCACCAGTCCCATGACAAAGGACAGATGCCCACCGTCGATTTCGCAGATCCCCGGTTCCACCTGTCTGACACCGCCGTCAGGTCTGTGAAGCCGGTTACGCATACGCAGGTAGGAAAAGGCATGATACCCCATAAATCCTGCCATTCCAAACAGCCATACCATTGCAATGACACGGAAACCTACCGGGCGATACAGTGTGTTTGCGACAGCTGTGCCATTTGTATCGGTAACCGATTCCTCCATGGCTGCACCACTGCTTCCGTTTTCTGCTCCTGTGATTTGCAAAGACCCGTCCGCATTGTCCCGGTTGTCAGCTAAGCAGCCACCATCTACAGCATTACCTGCTGCCTGGCTTCCATCGGCTCCGTCTGTTCCGAATGCATTCGCATCGCTTTCGTTATCGATTGCATTCGCAACATTTCTGTTTTCGTTCGCTAATCCTGCGGCTCCCGGCATATTTCCTGCCGTCCCGGCATGCAAATTTCCTGCCTGTTGCCAACTGCTCTGTCCGTTAGGATCCACATCTGGAAGCACACCATTATTACCATAGCCGTTTGCTGACTGTCCGTACATCGTCTCCGTTCCAACCGCCAGCAGCCGCTCCGGAATCAGACTGATCCCCGTCCGTGGCAACACCGGACAGCACAAGCGCACAAATACGACTCCCCACAGCAGATAAGAACACCATTTGGGGGCTTTTTTCAACAAAAGTCTGGCCAGGAGCACCAGCAATACGCAGTATCCTCCTACCAGACTTAATTTCCATACAACGTCAAATATTCTGTAGATGTTCTCACCCATAAGCCCCTCCGCTCTGCTGCACCAGCCATCGATAGTCGATAGAATATAGACTTTATAAGCATAGTCTACATTCTATCGACCTGTCTGTCAAGCAAGAAATCTATTTTCCCAACATTCCGGGATACAATACATCGGATATTTCATACGCTTCTTCCAATGTCGTCGCCGGGTACAAAATATAGAATATCTGATTCTCTTCCGCCGAATTTGCGGTGGCAGAAATCATCCCTTTTTCCACACCTTGCACTGCCTCATAAATTGCTGCACACGTGCTCATATCCGGCGTCAGGATCTGTCCGGCACCTCTCCCACTTTGGAAAACGCCTTTTCTTCCCCCGTACAGAAAGAAATAATCCTGTGGCTCCTCTCCCTCTCCTGCAAAGGATATCTTCCCGTTAAAAGAACTTGCATAAATCCAGGGCAATACGCGATAAGAATACGTTCCACTGACATCTACCTGTACCTCTTCCTGCTTTCCGGACGCATTTTCCTTCAGCATCCGTATTCCCGATGCCGTAAAATCCAACGTCTTGCGGAATTCAATAAAATTCAGTAAAAGGATTATCACTGCCAATACGATCACACTAAGAAAAACCGTTACTTTTACATTAATTTTCTTCATACACACTCCCCCGTTTCCTTTCGGACCTTTCAGACATCTCTATTTTACTCTGTTTTCTCAATTTCCAGATTCGCGGACACCGGAAAATCAATCACCACCTCTTTGTATATCTCCACATTTTCATTCTCTAAAGAAGTTGCCGTTCCCTGATAGGTAATCTTCGCGGTTCCATCCATAATTTCAACTGTGGATGACACATCCATGGGTGCTTTCAAGTCATTATGAAGCCATAGGTTTACTTCATTTGTGGCTTCCCACCAGTCTTTCATCTCCTTGTCGTAGCGGGCTGCCTGCCCAAATCTTGACTTTGGATTTATCGCATAGACTGGAAGAGAGCGATGTGATTCCTCTGTGTTTTCATTGCTATATGTGATGATTACTTCGGGATTGTTGTACAAATAAATTTCCCTGATACCCCATATACTGATTAGTATGATACATACCCCTATTATCCATAATACTTTTTTCTTCATTAGCTTTTCCCCTCTCTAAAGTCGAAAACGTATATGCTCCCGGTATGTCTGTGCGCTTGCCGAACCGCTGTCTTTTCTTGAGACATCCCAGACCATTCGATATTCTCCCGGTTCCAGTGCTCCGTAGAGCCACTCCCAATTATAGTAGATCGAGGCTTCCTCACCACCGGGGACATTATAGCCCACCATTGGAAAGCCATAATTATCCGGCACCGTCTCTGCATCCTGCCACTCTCCGTCTACCTGCCGTTGGAGAATATAAGCCTCTCCATAGATCACCTCTGCCCCGTCATCGTCATCCTCACGTCTGATGATAAGATTAGCACCCACATTGGAAATATCCCGCAAAGTCGCCGTTACACCTGCTTCCGGATCATAAATCGTCTCCGCCTGTCCCTGCTGCCCCTTCTCTTTCGGATCCCAAACGTTTTCTACCAGCTCCGGTGTTTCTTCCAAATGTAACACCTCTGCGTCCAGTTCATACTCCAGCACGCAGTCCCGGTTGATTTCCTCCATCTCTCCGGTCTCAATAGATTTCCCTGTTCCCCAGAAAGTGATCACCGTTTTTCCTTCACCTATTGTTACATCCGATGACACGGATAATGGGGAATCATACTTTTCGTTAATCCATTGAAACACTTCCCCTGTTGCATCCCGGAACTGCTATATTTCCTCATCATAACGTACCGCATATCCCTGTCCGATATGAGATCTGCCACGAATAACGCAAAAAGGATAAGAGCGATATATATTTTCTCTCTTGTCGCAGCTAAAGGTAATCCGGATCTCCGGGTGCTCATACAGCCAGACCTCACGCCCGCACAGGATACCTGCCGTCAACAGCACAACCGCAATTAAGCTAAGAAAAAACGTCACTTTTACGTTGATTTTCTTCATACATCTTTCGTCACTCATCATGCCAAATAAAATCTCTCCTGTTATTTACTTCTTTGCAATCCACTTCCCGTTTCTATTAGAACCACGTCTTTCAACCAAACCTTCTTCTCGCATGTCTTTTATAAGTCTTTGAATTTGTTTTCTTGAAAGATCAAATCCCTCCATAAGTTTAACCTGCGTTACCTCTGGATTTTCTTCCATTTGATATAATATATCTATCTTTCTATCGGCTCCATTTTTAGCTCCTTTTTGGCTCCTTTTTGATTATATCCTAATTTTTCTTCTAAAGTTGTTTTTTTCATATATACTTCGTTTTCTTTCGACTGCTTTGTGACCATTTTCGTTGCCATTTATTCTTATTTTCATTATACATGATAACGTATTATAGGCACAATAGAGCGAGTGGAAATTTCCCATTTTCCACTCGCTCAACCCATCTCATTATAGCTTTTTCTGTTACTTCAGCGGTTCATAATAAAAATATGTCTTCGCCGGGTCTTTTCCGGAGATGTCCACGCCGGCTGCCGTCTGTCCCTGCACACCGCCTGTGGCTCCGATATAGAGTATCCGGCCATCCGGAACGATTACCGCGCAGGTTCCTTCCGTACCGCAGGGCATCTCCCAGACTTCCTGCGCTCTGGTAAATTCCGCATCTTCCAAACGGTAGGTATCAACGCCGCTGTATCCCCACAGGATAAAATCGGAGCCATCACTCACACCTGCTGCCACCATATTCCACTGGTAGATCGTCCCTGTGCTTTGAACAGCCTTCGCATTCTCCGTTGCATCCCCCTGCACCGGTAGAAAACACAACCTCTCCGGGTCTACTGACACTAATGTCACAGGGTCATCCTCTGCTGTCACATTCTCCGTTGCCAGTGCTGCTGCATAGACTTTTCCGTCCTTTCCCTGTCCCAGGGCTCCGGCACCTTGCACAGCATACACACCATCATCCGCCATCGTTCCGATGAGGTCTCCCTCTGCCGTGTAGATCCGCACATAGCCGCCATCCTCCTGCATTCTCATTCGTGTATACAGCCTGCCCTGTGCATCCGTTGCCATACTATCTACAATATTCCACTCCCGGTCTCCGGCCGCAAAGCAGTCCAGAAGCGTTCCCTCCGGACTGATATGGTAGATCACAGGCAGCCGGCCATGTTCCGCTCCCGGAGATGCCAGTCCGCGCAATGCCGCATAGACACTTCCGTCCGGTGCGATGCACAGGCTATACACCTCGCCGTCCTCATCGAAATCATCATAAAACTTTTCCGGGGTCCCGCTGCCGTAAGCCAGATATTCCACCCGTGCTTTCCCTTCCATGGTGAACCCACCGACATACAGCCCCTGTTCTGCCGCCACAGCACACCGGATACTGAGTTCTCCCTCATAGGCGACCTGCCATTCTTGTGCTGCCGTATCTGCCCCCGGGACTACACTTGCCTCTCCTGCGCCCTGTGTCTGTTGCGATCCGCTCTCCTGTGACATATCACCCGGTAATGCACTATCTTCCGTCTTCACATATTCATAGTCGCCCGCCTCGATCTCTTCTGTGATTTTCGCCAGACTATAATCTCTCTTCTCACGGAAATCGATCAGCTCCAACAGTTCCTCCTCCGTCATTTCCTCTTCCGGCAGGAAAAATGTACTCCGCGCTGCATAGAAAGCCACGCCCTTTTTGTATTTTTCAGGACTATCAAGCATGGCAAGTTCCTTTTGGGGGAAATATCCTTCCTCCAGATAGGCCTGCCTCAGTTCTTCCAGCCTGTTTTTTCGCCGTCCGTAAGCGGTCTGCTGTAGCTATCCGCTGCAACATCTGCATCCTGCAACCCGGAAAAATATGTTTCCAGTTTTTCATGATTCATGCTCTCCATCCGCGCCCGGTACAATCTCGATTTTACGGTTCCCTGCCTGCATTCCAATATCCTGCTGATCTCCGGGATTGTGCACTGTTCATAGTAAAACAGTACGATCACATCCCGGTATCCGCCATCCAGCTGCATGACAGCATCCCACAGTTCATGGTGTTCGTCATAAAATGCCGGGGACAGATTCTCTTCCCATGCCACCGCACCGGTCCGCTTATTTTGCCGATAAATCTTTTTCACTTCATTTGCCGTGATCTGTAAGATCCAGTTTTTAAAGCTGCCCGGATCCCGCAGTGTCCTTAATTTTTCATAGGCATGCAGCACCGCTTCACTGACAGCGTCCTCCGCATCCGTACTATTATTCAGAATAGAATATGCCAGTCGGTACATATGCAGGGTATAGCCCCGCACTTCCCGCACAAATTCCTCTTTTGTCATAACTGACAAAGTAACACCTCCTTCTCTTCGCCGGCTTCATACTATATGAGTCGCCGGACGGTAAAAAGGTTCCTGTATTTTAAAAAAAGGCACCGGATGTTCCGATGCCTTTAAATCCAATATACTCTATAACTCTTTGAATTTGTATTTTCCTTTTCCATGCCCGGATACCGGTTCGATTACATCAGCCTGTACCATATTGGATATTATTTTAGAAGCGCCTGAACTTTTCAGCCCAAGCAATTCCATAACCTCTCCTCTGCCAAAAAACTGACAATCTCCGAATTTTTCATATAATACACGGATATGCATAATTGTTTTTGTTGAAAAATTCAGCGTTTTTTCAGCCAATCTTGTTTCAATGTCCACTTTTGATGTTTCAATGTCCATTTTTTGAGTTCCAATGTCCACTTTTGAAGTTCCAATGTCCACTTTTGAAGTTCCAATGTCCACTTTTGTATCCTTTAAAAGTCCACTGATATGCATATTTCGATTGTGCAGCTCGTTGTGTTCATTTAAAAGCATATTTCTGAGGAAGAGTTCCAAATATTCCGTTGTCTCATGAATTCCTTTTTGTAAATTCGTATAATTGGCCCTGACAAGTGCATTTCTGAAATACCATGCATTTTCCGCAAAAATGTCATTTGTTGCAAAAAAACCAAGTGTTCTCAAATATTTTATGAAAAAAACCGCTGTGGTTCTTGTGTTTCCCTCACCAAAAATGTGAATTTGCCATAGCCTTGATACAAACAAAGCCAGATGATGAATGCTCTCTTCTATCGAAAGTCCTTTATAACTAAAATCCTTTTCCTGCGAAAAATCATATTCCAATGTAGCACGCAGTTCTGAAGCACTCCCATAAACGACCGTTGCGCCATCAAGCACCCATTCTTTCTTCGTAATATTATAATCTCTTATTTTTCCGGCATGCTTATATATTCCACGAAAAAGCTTACGATGAATAGCTATATACTCATTCGGTGAAAAGGAAAACGCCGTTTCGGAAAGGAGCTCCGCAATACGGCTGGAAACTTTATCTGCTTCTTCCGTGCGTTCATTATCTGATACACGGACAGGTCTCTCATTGTAATAGCTTTCTATAAGACTCTGTGCCTCTTTTAGCGTGATCTTACCTTCAATATTTTGAATTGCAGTGTCAATCAGATATTGCGAGGGTTTCAGACCATCTACTGCCTGAAGTCCAACCGCCGTGCTCCACACATACCCTTTTGTTGCTTTATTCGGTTCGGATTCTCTCAGATATTCTTTAAATGGGTCTTTGTCCATATTCATTTCCCCGCTATATATCACTATCTTAGTTTTCCTGCTACTATTTTTATTATATCTTAAAATAACGATAAACCAAAACATTTTTGTAGAGATTTTTGCGGAAATCAAAAATATTTTACCTGTAGATTTTTTCTTGACCCTCGAGTTAGTCTATGCTAATATAACAATTGTTATGGAGACAGATCGTAAGAAAATCACGGAAGAAAACTTAATCCGCTGCGGCAGGGAAGAATTTCTGGAAAAAGGCTACGCCGGGGCGAACCTCCGGGATATCTGCAAACGGGCCGGAGTTACTACCGGGGCTTTTTATTTCTCTTTTGAAAATAAAGAGGCACTGCTGGGGGCAATTCTGGATCCCCTGATTGCCGAATATCAGAAAATGATGTATGAAATTACCAAAAGAGAACAGGAACATCCTGAGACCGCAGAGCAGAATGAACGTGAGATCATGGAATATATCTGTGCGCACAGGCAGGAATGTGAACTGGTACTGGAGAAATGCTCCGGCAGCAAATACGAATCCTTCCGGGATGTCGTCTTCAACAATATGTTCACGGCCTTTCAGGGCTATTATGAAAAACAACTAGGCTATGTGCCCGATAAAGAATTACTACGGATTCTGACATCCATGAGGTTACACGGATTTCTGGAATTGATCAAAGGAGATTATGATATGGAACACCGCCTGTTCCTGACGAAAGCCATCGGTATTCACGCCGATGCCGGAACGCAGGGTTTAATTGCATATTTTAAGAGCGAGAAGGATGCTCACCGTTAATGCGGTGGGCATTTTCTTTTATAAAAAATAACAAATATAACTTTTGTTATATTCAGAAAACAAGTAGGAGGATTAGTTATGAACAAAAACGTGAACTACGGAAACTGGGTACCTGAAAAAATGTTGGCGCTGTGCTATGTCGCTGCTGCCGTACTCGGCATTGCCGCCTATGTGACCGGACCGGTGCTGCATCTTGCCATTCCGACATGGATCCTGGGCATTCTTGCCGCGATTTGCCTGGTCTATGGCATTTACATGCACATCTGTCATGAATTGTTTGCCTTCGGCAAAGGCAACATGATGGCAAAAGTCCATCAGCATCTCGTAGATCATCTGGAATGGGACGGCGAAGGCACTCTGCTCGACATCGGATGTGGTGCGGCTGCCCTGACGATCCGCTGCGCCAAGGCTTTCCCCAAGGCAAAACTCGTCGGTATGGACTACTGGGGTGCCGAGTGGAACTATGCCAAAGAGCAATGTGAAGCCAATGCGAAAGCGGAGGGTGTTGCCGACCGGATCACCTTCCACAAAGGAGATGCCGCCCATCTGGAAGATCCGGATGAGACCTTCGATGCCACTGTCAGCAACTTTGTCTTCCACGAAGTCCGTTCCGCCAAGGATAAACGGGATGTGGTCAGAGAAGCTCTGCGCATAGTCAAAAAGGGCGGTGCCTTCTCCTTTCAGGACATGTTCTCCCAGAAAGCACTCTACGGTGACATGGAAGAATTTGTCGAAGAATTGAAAAAAGAAGGAATCACAGAAATTCACTACATCGGCAATCTTGAGAAGAAACTGGATTTTATCCCGGGATATGCCGCTGCTCCCTGGATGATCTCCGGCATGGGAATCCTATACGGGCGGAAATAATCACGAAAATCAAAAATGTTTTTGTATAGTTTTTCACGAAATCCAAAAATGTTTTCACGTGGTTTTTCACGAAAATCAAAAATGTTTTCACGTGGTTTTTCACGAAAATCAAAAATGTTTTCACGTGGTTTTTCACGAAAATCAAAAATGTTTTTATATAAAACCATCCC
This sequence comes from Clostridium sp. AM34-9AC, assembly GCF_003480225.1. Lineage (NCBI taxonomy): Bacteria > Bacillati > Bacillota > Clostridia > Eubacteriales > Clostridiaceae > Clostridium > Clostridium sp. AM34-9AC. Next base: position 26,193 of record NZ_QUIU01000026.1, on the reverse strand, counting down.
GGACACTGTGTCTGTCTCACAAGCACAGTGTCCGGGATGTCAAATTTCTTCTTATATGTCCACCCTATAATGTAATATTGATCACCGGCACAGGCGCCGCCGATACACCTACGCCGACAGCATCTGCGGAAAATGAAGTCCCTGTCATGCCGGAGGAAACCGCTCCTGCATTCCCGGTGGGAATGACCACGTTGTCTTTCATTTTCTCCAGGTGGTTGAAAACTGCTTTCAGGTACTCCGCATCGGCCTTGACGATGTCTTTCATCTCTTTGTTGCGGTGTTTGATCTTCATCATCTTGAGGTCTGCGGGATCCATCTCCCTATTCACAGAGACCGCATTATCTGATAATCCATCCAGCCCCATCTCTTCCATCAAGTCGCGTAAGCTATCGGACATTTCCTGCATCATCTCCGAAGTGAAATCGCTCATTTCCGACATAAAGTCTCCCGTCTGCGCATAGAATGCATCTATGCCAAGATCAATATAGTCGGATATATCATAGCTATCCCCTGCATGCACCTCATTGCCTGCATACTCATATGCGGAGAGATCCCTTGACATTTCATCCGCAGAACTTTCCGCAGACATTTCTTCCGCATTCCGCGCGTTTTCAGATTCTGCGTCCTGCGCATCCTTCGTTTCTTCTTCACTGATCCGGTCTCCCTGGCAGATTCCGCCGGCAGCCTTCATCATTTCCTCTTCTTCGAGATGTTTTGCTTTCTTCTTCGCCACACGTTCCATAGCCTGTGCATGAGCGATTGCTGCGTCGATCTCTTCACTGTCGCTGTCACTGTCACTGTTCTGCTTCTGACGCTTCAGGCGCATGATCTCTCTTCTCGCCTGTCCGGCTGCCTGCTTTGCCGCCTGGGACGTCTTGCTCCGCAGTATCTTGGACGAGATATTTTTGAACTGGTACTTCAATTTCTTCAGCGCCAGCGTCGTGTTCTTCGTCTGCTGCCTCTGATTGCGCAGCGATTCACTGTAACTCAGGGAACTTGTAACGATGGAATCCTGTCCCCAACTGTTCGCTGCCTGCGTCTGCGTACTTTGACTGTTTCTGGACAGCATTCTACGAATATCGGTAACAGAACTTTTATTTTTTGCTCCGAAGATACTCTTCTGATTGTTCTGCGTCTTCTTTCCTCCGGAAAATGCCTGCGGCAAACCGGTATTGCCGCTCCCGTAAACACCTCCGGACTTCCCCATAGAAATCATACAGCATCACCTTACCCTCTGAAGTCAAAGTTCTGGCCGACCTGCCGTTCGTCTGCGGTCTGCACACTGTCACTCCGTGTGTTGAAATTGTAGGTTTCTATCTTAGACAACAGTTCTTCTATGGAACCAGCACTGATCGTTACCGTATCCTCTGTGCCGGCTTCCTCCTTGCTGTCTGCTACCTTATCCGACTTCTTGTCTTTTAGCCGTTCTTCCTTTTCTTTCTTAGCAGCCTTCTTCTCCGCAGCCTTTTTCTCTGTTTTCTTCTGCTCAGCCTTTTTCTCGATCCGGGCCTTCTGCTCGGCGCTGGATTTCTTCAATACAGCGAAAAATGACAGTGTTCCTCCATCATTTACCTGCATTCCAAAGCCCTTGACCTGCGCACCGGAACTCTGCAGGCTGGTCTTTAACTGCTGTATCTGTGCAGCGGCACCGCTCAGGATTCCCTCATACTGTTTGCGGAATTTCTCGTCTGTTGCCATCTGTTCGATCTTGTCCTCATCAATGAGAACAACCGTCTTATAGCCATTGGCATATTTTGCAGCATTGGCTTTTGCATTCTCCTTCTGATCTCTGCTGACCAGAATAAAATCATAATTTCCGTACCTCTTCTTCAGCTGCTCATAGTATTTCGCAGCCTTCTCCGACAGCTCCGGCTGACCGATGGTTCTGCCGTAATCCTCAGTCTTTCCCCTGGTCTGTGCCGTTTCGGACGTCTTTCCCGTACCTGTTGTGCCGGCTGTCTTATCCGGCGTTCCGAATACCTCAGGCTTCTTCGTCTTCGTACTCTTGCTGTAATCACTCTGCGCAGCATACGCACCTACGCTGCCGGTTGCTCCGATTCCCGCCATAATTATTTCCTCCTTGAAAATAAATGCCAAATCCGTTTGTTTACCTGGTTCCTCTATTGAGAATATCGGACAACTTCTCCGACTTTTTTATACACACCAAAAGGAAACATGCAAAAATGTGCAAAAAAACCGCCTTTCTGCGCCTTTGTGGATCAGAAAAACGGTTTTCCTGTAAACTTTATCCTAAATTACTATTGATTCAAATGGTTGATCGTAACATGCAGCTCTCCCAACAGCTTCTTAATGTCCGCACTGGAGGTCGCCATATCTCTTGCTAACTTCTGTACTTCCGTTGCCACCACGGCAAAGCCCCTGCCCTGATCTCCGGCTCTTGCAGCCTCAATCGAAGCATTCAGTGCCAGAATCTGCTGTCTCTTGCTGTAGCCATCGATTTCCTTGGTCTTGTCCGTTGCTTCCTCGATCTGTTCCGCAGCTTTCGTAATGCCACCCTTTAGCTCACCTACCAGATTCTCGTTTTTCCTGTTGACGTAGCTGGCTCTTACGAACATGTTGATCACATCTCCCAGCAGATTTGCCGAAGCGTCGATCTGCTCCCTTGTCTTTACATTTACCTTTTTCAAGGCCTTGATATATTTATCCTCATCAATGCCAAGTTCTCTTGCTGTCTGACGGAACTTCTCCTCATCCGGATTCTCCGGCAGCACCTGTCCTCCGATAATACTGCCCAGCACAGTTCCATCCTCCAGTGTGATCGGAATACCGAAATCCACAAGTCCCGCATGGCAGGGATACACACCATGGCCTTCTCTGTCACACTGCTCGCAGCGCTTTTTCCCCTCTGCGCTTCCTCTCGTCAGATCAATACAGAACTCCGTAAAATTATAACAGTCACTGATGTATTTTCCGTCTGCACCCACAGCCACGGTTGCCAGTCCTGTACTGCTTGCCCAGTTCTTCATGATTTGCTCAAATTTGTCCATGTCACAAAAATCCTGAATCTTCATATAACTTCCTACCTTCCCGGTTGTCTTAACCGCTGAACGCATCAAATCCGGGGGCTTTTTGTCCCGGTATCATCTTATATTTGCATAAAAAATTATACCACATTTTTCAAAATTTTTCGCTCTTTTTAATATTTTTACAGATATTTTTTTCGACATTATCTGCCTGAATGCAGTATTTTGTATGGCTCTGAATAGTTAACAAAAATAAATGAAATGTAGAGCCATCTATAGTATAATTATCTGGATACAAATATTGAAGCGGATCAAGGGAAAAAGGAGGTACCGTTAATTGAGTAAAACGAAGCTATTCATAAGAATAATATGTGTTCTCGTTCTGATATTATCTACAGCCCTGCTCAGTGCCTGCTCTGCCAGCATCTCCGATAGTACAGGAAAATACGTTGTCCTGATCGGTGAAGATTCTGAAATCACAGAAAAACTTTCTGACATTGATCTGCTTGTCATAGATGCGGAATATTTTTCCCAAAATGACATTGCCCGTTTAAGAGAAAATGGTGTCCGTGAAATCTACTCCTATATCAATATCGGATCGATCGAGAGCTTCCGGTCCTATGATACAGACTTTGAGAAATATACACTGGGCGCTTATGAGAACTGGCCGGAGGAAAAATGGATCGATGTCTCGGCTCCGGAATGGCAGGCGTATACAGCTTCCAGAGCAGACTCCCTTGTACAGAAAGGTGTGGACGGCTTTTTTGTCGATAACACGGATGTATACTATAACTATCCGCAGGAATCCATCTATGACGGAATCCTTACAATTCTGGACTATATGAACCATACAGGCAGAAAGATCATGATCAACGGTGGGGACTGTTTTGTAAAAAAATATCTTACAGCTGAAAAAAACGTTCTCATCGATGGGGTAAACCAGGAGAACGTTTTTACTGCGTACGATTTTTCAAATGATACCTATACCATAAACGATAAAAGTACACGTGAATACTATACTGATTATTTAGATTTTGCTATGTCACACGGCTGTACCGCTTATACTCTGGAATACGCAACGGTTCCTGCCATCCGCAGACAAGCAGCCACCTACGCCGCGAAACATGGATACATCTGCTGCATTTCTGATAATATTGGGTTATGTCTGGAAAAATAACATATTCCTATCAGCCGCCATCACAGAAATGTAATGACACAAGTATCCAGATGCTTTTGCTTTGTCTGTTCATCCGCATCAGCAGCTGTGCACAGATCACAATAATAGCATATATTGTAACCTCCCTGACCCCTGGTGTTTTCTGTCACAGCATAGTATCCTGCCTTCAGCTTCACAGTCTGCCCACTTAAAAAGTGAATCTCTCTGAGTTCATAACCGCCTTCTCCAATATTATCCACCAGCGGCACCTGCGGATTATACACTCCTGTAGAAGCATAATCCAGCTGAATCTCCGTATAATAATTCTTCAGATTCGCCTGATCTGCCGCCACCTTTGCCTTATGTATATAAGACAGATACTGCGGTGCCAGTACTCCCACCAGCACTGCCATGATAGCTATTACAATGATCAGCTCTACTAATGAAAATCCCCCGTTTCCCTTCTTTCCTTTTGATTTTTTCATGACTTTTCTCTCCATTACATTACAATACATTCCGCAGGCATCAGGCCCACTGATTTTCTCCGTCATGATTTTATCATTTCCAAAGTAAATGTCAATAAAGTAATTATTAAATATATATGATGCCAGGGTCAAAAGGTCTAAGCCCACATGAGCTTGCTCATAAGTGGGTGAAAGACCTTATGACCCGCCCCGATATGAGCATAAAAGTGGGATGATAATCCCACGATATGCGAATAGAGGGTAGGATTGTGAGAGTGCATAGCACGGAACAATCCGTAGGCATCAAAGTCGGGGGCTTTTGACCCCGACATCATATATAAGAAAGACCCGCGTGGTCTTCCCAGGCAGGTCTTTCTTCCGGTCATATATTCAGTTTTATCAGTGCTTTGTTATTCGCAAAGCTTGGAAAATGCATCTGCTACGAACTGAACCTTAGGTCCGATGATTACCTGAACGGAGGTCTTACCGGGTTTCATGACACCGGCTACACCTGCAGATTTGATCACCTTATCATTCACTGCGGTAATGTCTTTTACTTCCAGTCTCAGTCTTGTGATGCAGTTGTCAATGCTTGCAATGTTGTCCTTGCCGCCGCAGCCTTCCAGAATGGTTGCTGCGATTGCTGCGAAATCATCATTTGCCAGCTCGATCTTCTTCTCTGCTTCTACATCATCATCTTCTCTACCGGGGGTCTTCAGATCCCATTTCTTGATAGCGAAGAGGAATACGAAGTAGAATACAGCAAATGCTGCGATACCCAGAGGGATGATCAGCCAGATTCTGGCTGCTGCAGGCAGGGAGGATGAGAACAGCAGATCCATCGCACCTGCGGAGAAGCTGAAGCCTGCACGGAAGCCAAGAGCTACAGTGATCATGGTGAAGATGCCGTACAGTGCTGCGTAGATCACATACAGTCCGGGAGCTAAGAACATGAATGCAAACTCAAAGGGCTCGGTAACGCCGCAGATGAAGGAACAGATTGCTGCGGAAGCTACCAGACCGATCGCTGCCTTTTTCTTGGCGGGCTTTGCACATTTTACCATTGCCAGAGCTGCACCGGGGATACCAAACATCATACAAGGGAAGAAGCCGGACATATACATTCCAAGGCTCCAGGATACATCAGCGCTTGTCTCACCTTTCCAGAAGTGCTGCAGATCTCCAAGTCCAATGGTATCGAACCAGAATACGTTGTTCAGTGCGTGATGTAATCCGGTAGGGATCAGCAGACGATTCAGGAAAGCATAAATACCTGCGCCGACTACATCCAGACCTACGATAGCTTCACCGAGAGCTACCAGACCGCCGAACAGTAAAGGCCATACGAACAGCAGTACAACAGATGCCAGAATAGATACTACACCTGCTATGATAGCTACACAGCGCTTGCCACTGAAGAAGGACAGCCAGTCAGGAAGCTTGGTATCCTTGAACTTGTTGTAGCACATGGAACCGATAATACCGGCAATAATACCGATAAAAGGATTCGCAATCTTATTGAATGCCAGTGTCTTGGTAGCATCCTCAGCGATGGAGGGCATAATGGTCGTAACAAATCCGGTAGACAGAAGTGTTGTGAGCATCAGCCAGGAAGCCAGAGCTGCGATGCCTCCGGTACCGTCATTTTTCTCTGACATGCCGACACCTACACCAATTGCGAACAGGATCGCCATATTGTCGATCAAAGCACCACCTGCTTTTACGAGGAACAGACCGATCAGATTTGCTACACCCTGGATCTCACCACCCTGCATCGTTGCCGGGCACAACCAGTAACCAATACCCATGAGGATACCGCAGATCGGCAGAACCGCTACGGGAAGCATTAACGCTTTACCCAGTTTTTGAAGAAACTTCATACATTTCTCCTCCTTTACATTATACTAAACCGGAACAGTTCCGGCCAGTTTCATTAGTTGATACGGACGTACCGCTCTTAAGAGATCTGGAGCACGTCCTCGCCGGGAGATACCTCTCCCTCTTTCAGAATACTGATCTTATTATATTCATCGGTATTGCAGACCAGGATCGGAGTGATGATATGCAGTCCGGCTTCCTGAATCTTCTCCAGATCCGCATCCAGCAGAAGATCACCCTTTTTGACATGGTCTCCGGCAGCAACATGTGCCGTGAAGGGGGCTCCCTTGAGTGTCACGGTATCCAGTCCGATGTGGATCAGAAGCTCCGCTCCCTGATCCGTTGTCATGGTGATCGCATGAAGCGTATCAAATACCACGGTCACCTCTCCGTCTGCGGGAGCATATATTTTCCCCTCAGAGGGGATCACTGCAAATCCGTCTCCCAATATCTTCTCGGAAAATGTAGGATCCGGTACCTCCGTAAGAGCAACTGCCTTCCCCTTACAGGGAGATCCGATACAATTCCCTTTTCGTTTACCTTTCAAAAAATCTAACATGTGAACTCCTTTCCGTCGATATATACCGCTGCAATGTTCAGTTCCTGATCCAGGAGTACGAAATCTGCCCTCTTACCAACGGATATACTGCCCACTTCATTGAAAATGCCGATCTCCTTCGCCGGATTCTCCGTGGCACACATCACTGCCGTCTCTAACGGCAGACCGACCGTTTTTACTACAAACCGCATACAATCCATCAGATTCGTCGCCGATCCGGCGATTGTACCGTCATGCAGGGTAGCCAGATTGCCTCTGACGGTAACCGGCTGTCCTCCCAGAGTATATTCACCATCCTCCAGGCCCGTTGCACGCATACTGTCACTGATCAGGATCATGCGGTCAGCACCAAACATCGCAAATGTTGCACGGATCACTGACGGATGAATGTGTACACCATCACAGATCAGCTCCGGATGACATTTCTCTGAATCTCTCACTGCTCCGATCACGCCGGGCTCCCTGTGGTTCAGCGGCGGCATTGCATTATATAAATGTGTCGCATGCGATGCTCCATGTTCAATGGCTTCCCTTGCTGTATCATAACCGGAAGCTGTATGCGCCAGTGAAATGACCACTTCTCCTTTGGCTCTGTCGATAAATTCCATCGCTCCCGGCTCCTCCGGTGCGATATCTACCAGCTTGATCAGCCCTTTCGCCGCTTTCTGCAGCCGGCTGAAATATTCATAATCGCAGTGCATGATATTTTCTGCAGCCTGAGCACCCTTTTTCGCCGGACTGATAAAAGGTCCTTCCATATTGATGCCCACCAGGTGGGATCCACCGGAATACTCATAGCTGCCGGCATTTTTCATGACCTCCAGCAGTTCATCCTTAGGTATCGTCATGGTAGCCGGGCAGACACTTGTCACACCGACAGAGGCTTCATATGATGTGATGACATCCAGTGCTTCCTTCGTACCGTCACACATATCCGCGCCCTTACATCCATGGAAATGAATATCCACCAGTCCCGGTATCAGATACATGCCTTTGGCATCCACAACAGCTTCCTCACCCGCCGGATCCCCGGTACAGCTTACGAACCTGCCGTTCTCCACGGCTGCATCCCCTCTGACAAACCGATGCTCTTCTGTATATATATTTGCATTTCTGATTCTCATGACCTATCAGCTTCCCCTTTCTTATTCAGAAAGCTTACTGAGTGCTGCTTCGTCTGCCACCAGCGTTACATCATTATGAAGCTGTAATACCGATGCCGGCACCTGCGGTGTAATGGGGCCGAAGAAAGCTTTCTGTACGATCTCCGCCTTGTCTTCGCCGCTGGCTACGATCAATATTTTCTTCGCCTGCATAATGGTCTTGATCCCCATGGTATATGCCTGCTTCGGAACATCCTCCGCTGATGCGAAGAATCGCTTGTTGGCTTCGATCGTAGACTCTGTCAGGTTCACGCAATGTACCTGCTTGTCAAAACTCTCTCCCGGTTCGTTGAAGCCGATGTGCCCGTTATGTCCGATTCCCAACAGCTGCAGGTCCACACCGCCCAGCGACTGGATCAATTCCGTATATCTACGGCATTCTTTCTCCGAATCCGGCTCCATTCCGTTAGGCAGATGTGTATTTTCCACCGGGATATTCACATGGTCAAACAGATTCTGGTGCATAAAATAATAATAACTCTGATCGTTTTCCCGGCTCAGCCCCTTATATTCATCCAGGTTCACCGTCATAACCTCAGAAAAGTCCAGGTCTCCCTTGCGGAACCATTCCACCAGCTGTTTGTACAGGCCGATGGGAGTAGATCCCGTAGCCAGTCCGAGAACACAGTTCGGTTTCATGATAACCTGTGCCGATACAATATTTGCAGCCTTTCTGCTCATATCTGCATAATCTTTTGCTTTGTATATTCTCATGAATCTCTCACTCCATTTCACATATTTTACTACGGACGTTCAGTACCATGGACGGTGCCACACTGAGCTCATCAATTCCCATCTGTACAAATCGTGTGGTCAGTGTCGTATCCGCTCCCAGTTCTCCACAGATGCCGACCCATTTTCCATGCTTATGCGCTCCGTCAACAGTCATCTGTATCATACGCAGGACTGCCTCATGATGTGGATTATAGAATCTGTCCAGTCTGTTGTTCTGCCTGTCGATAGCCAGCGTATACTGTGTCAGATCATTCGTGCCGATACTGAAGAAATCAACATGCTCCGCCAGTTCTTCACTCATCATGACAGCTGCAGGCGTCTCGATCATAATTCCCTGTTCCGGAATTGCGTAAGGAAGCTTTTCTTGCTCCAGCTCCTTAGCCACCTCAGCCACAATTTTCTGAATATCCAGCACTTCCTCCACGGAAATGATCATCGGATACATAATGGCCAGTGTTCCGTATTTTGCCGCCCTGAGAAGTGCTCTCAGCTGGGTCTTAAAGATCTCCGGCTGCTCCAGGCAGATTCGGATCGCGCGGTATCCCATGGCAGGATTATCTTCCTTGCCCAGTCCGAGGTAATCTACATTTTTGTCCGCGCCGATATCAAGGGTACGGATGATGACCTTTTTCCCTGCCATCATCTGCAGCACCTGACGGTAAGCATTGAACTGTTCTGTCTCATCCGGAAGAGAATCCCTTCCGAGATATAAGAATTCACTGCGGAACAGGCCGATACCCTCCGCATCATTCTCCAGTACATATGCCACATCTGATACGCTGCCGATATTTGCATATACATTGACCTTGCGTCCGCTCTTTGTCACGGATTCCCGTCCCTTGTAATCTGCCAGCAGGCTTCTCTGTCTCTGCTCTGTCTGCTGTGCCGCTTCTGCCTGCCGGAGCTGCTCTTCCTCCGGATCCAGGTAAAATACCGCTTCCCTGCCGTCCACAATAGCACGGGTTCCGTTATGGATTTTCTCCAGTTCCAATGGTACCCCTATCAGTGCCGGAATATTCATCATACGTGCCAGGATCGCAGTATGGGAATTCGTTGAGCCATGTACTGTGACAAAGGCCAGGATCTTACTCTTATCCATCTGTACCGTCTCACTGGGTGTCAGATCATCTGCCACAATGATCGACGGCTCCATGGTACTCCAGTCAATCTGCTCCTCCCCGGACAGATTGCGGACGAGCCGGTTGGAGATATCCCTGACATCCGCAGAGCGGGCCTGCATATATTCATCATCCATGTTGGCGAACATCTCTGCAAAATTATCACCGGTCACTGCCACCGCATACTCTGCATTCACTTCTTCGTTCTGAATCATGCTGTGAATGGCATCCTGATAATCGTCATCCTCGAGCATCATCTGATGCACCTCGAAAATGGCTGCATTGACTTCTCCGACCTCCTGCAGCGCCTTCTCGTATAACTGCCCCAGCTGCGTCATCGTACGTTCCTTAGCCGCATCCAGCCGTTTCAGTTCTTCCGCTGTGTTGTCGATATGGATCCTCTTAACGAGGCTGTCCTTTTTCTTCAGAACACTGACAGGTCCGATCGCTGTTCCCTTATATACGGATTTTCCAATATATTTTTCCATTTTCTACCTTCCAAACTCCGTTGCGCAGGTCTTCTCCTAGAGGTTCTCGCGGAAAAACTTCTGAAGCTCTGCTGCGGCGGTATCTTCATCCGCTCCTTCTACCGTAACTTCCACGTTGTCTCCGTGCTTCACGCCCATTCCCATGATCGCCATCAGCTTGCTTGCTGCAGCTGATTTCCCCTTACAGGAAAGTGTCACTGTACTCTGATACTTTTTCGCTTCCTTGGCGAGCAGTCCCGCAGGACGTGCATGCAGACCGATTTCATCCTTAATAACATAGCTGAACTGTTTCATCGACAACATTCCTCCCTATTTTATATTTCTTGCTTTAATTATGTAGCATATTGTACATACTTTTTGCCTGTCGAGCTTATTATATATACATATTACCCACTTTTTTATTGTTTGTCTACATCACTTTTGATAAATTGTATATTTTTGAACATTATCGTAAAATTTTGTAAACTTTTTAATAAAAAATTTGCTTAAAACAGGCACATCAGCTGAGCCGATGTGCCTGGGTTTTTTGATATGATTTCATATGATTCCATGTAAGCACCCGTCATGGAGCTTACAGCATGCTTTTTAATCTTCATCTTCTGTTTTTCCCGGGATTCCATCTGATGCCTGTGTCATCTTCCTGTACTCATACTGGGGAAGAAAATCATTCCTGCCGTAGGCATCATAATAATTCATGAATATCCGCTGTAAAATATCCGGGATATACGATTCTTCTGCTTCCACCAGTATGATCAGGTGCTGGAGAGAGCTGTATCGGGTGCATATATCGTTCTTCCGGATATTTTGCCGGATTGCTTTCTCCATGCACTCCATTGCTTTATCGATATGATCAATGTACATCGTCTGGTCTGATTTTGCATCCATGGTGACCAGCACCAGATAACAGCGGTGCCGGTATCGTTCTCCCAGGCTGCTTACATATTGATACAGTCTGGCAAACTCACGATAGTCAAGATCTAATGCTCCTGTATAGCTTCCGCTCTCCAGCAATGCTCCGGCGATTACCTCCAGGTCATTTTTTCTGGCCTGTGTATCCAGCTGCTGTTCCTCCAGCTCCTCATAAAACCGGTAACTGTTTTTACCGTTCTGTTTGACATAATACAACGCCTTATCCGCTTTTATATAATATTCTTCAAAGTTTCCTCCCTGTCTGCACATGCACAGACCGCAGGACAAGGATGCCGGTGAAGTCTCCGCCGTGACATTTTTTGCCGCACGAAAGCTGTCAAACAGCTTTCTTATCCGCATGCTCACCTCTGCTTCTGATGCCGCCGGCAGATAGAACAGGAATTCATCTCCTCCCAGCCGGCAGACCACTGCGTTCTCCATGCACTCTGTGAGCATTGCTCCTACCAGCCTGAGAGCACGGTCCCCTGCCTTATGTCCATAGACATCGTTGATCTTCTTCAGATTATCCATATCGACAAATCCCAGACAGCCATCATGCTCCTGCATTTTCTCAAGGATCAGCTTTTCACCCTTATGACGCATGGGAAGACCAGTCAGATAATCCAGGCTTTCCCTGGCCTCTCTCTGCCTGGCCAGCTCCAGCTCGCGGATGCGGTCCATTGTCTGGATCAGCGTAACGACCAGCAGGACCACCAGTCCGGTTGCGATAAAGATCCCGGACAATGACACCACTCGATACACCGCTGTCACTTCCAGCATGACTGCGATCATGGCAGCTACCAGTCCGATCAGCGGAAGCTTGTAATGTTTCGCCGTTCCCTTGATGAGATCCCGGCAAATGGTGATAAATATCGTCAGGAACGTTCCTGCGATCACTAGGTGGGACAAGAACATTGTCGAGATAAAATCTGCGATATTCAGTAGCTGTAAGGCCGTGCATAGTACAAAATTCACACAGGTGATACACTCTGCCACATGATAGACCTTCCGGTACCTTCCCTGCTGCACACTGTCAATATAGAACATGATCGGAACCGGGCAGAGCATCACAACGAAGAAGCACATATTCGACAGAATAGAAGCATTGGAAACAAACAGCTGGCGCAGCTTCGATTCTCCCAGCATCCACACTGCTCCCAGGAGCATGCACCATCCCAGGTACTCCAGATCAAATCTCGTCTTATATATAATATCAAGCACCAGACTGATGATCAGCACGACCAGTCCGGCAAACAACATCGTACAGGCGATCAGAGTTACCATAAAATAGCAGTGGAACATATATGCCCAGATATCTGATTTATCCCCACAATATACCGTGTTGACGACACCGGAATACTTGTCGGTAAAGGACTGCAGTTCAATCCGCACTTCCTGTCCCGCATCCTCGCCGGATGTCTCGCAGAACACATACCCACTGGCAGAATTTTTCCCAAAAGGTCTGGTATTCTCCGTATCATACACCGCCCTCAGTTCCCCACCGATGTAAATGCGCACATTCTCCAGAGAGGACCTGATGGCGATCGTATTTTCATGATAATCCTGTGGGAGCACTGACCGGATGACCAGAGGCTCTCCGGCAGGCACATCACATTTGCCCGGAACCGGGATTTCCTCTTTGGTTCCGTCTGCCAGCACCCGGTAAAAGGTTCCGGTATAAGTAATGCTTTCCTCCGTGACCGTTTCCCTTTCACTTGGGTAAATAGATTGTCCCAAAAGGAATGCCGCAAGCAGCACAAGTATTACCACATAAAATAAAATTCTTTTATACTTTCGAATCGTATATTTCTCTTCTGTCAACTTTTCTACCTCATTAAATGATACCGGGCAGCCCCTGCTTTTATGCCTATATCCAGGTGTAGTCCATGATCTTTCATCCATTTATGAATAAGTTTATCACATGCAGCTGGAAAAAATAACTATCTATTTTCCCCCGTAAAATGTTTATGAAAAATTCATTCGACAAATCATGCTTTCCGAACTAAAATAGGAATGCGATATGATAATTTCATGATCCTATGAAAGGAGACAACATGATATGAAGAATAAAAAATGTTCCATCGTTTATAGCAGCTTAACAGGTAATACCAGGATGCTGGCTGACGCAGTCCATGAAGCATTACCTCAGGATGAATGTGAGTATTTCGGTGAGGCCGACACTGTGATCCCTTCCTCCGAACTGCTCTATATCGGATTTTGGACAGACAAGGGAAATGCAGATACCAAGACATTACAGCTATTATCGCAGTTAAAGAATAAACAGATTTTTCTGTTTGGAACTGCCGGCTTTGGTGGCAGCGATATCTATTTCCGGAAAATCCTGAGTCAGGTTAAGCAGTTCGTTGATGCAAGCAATGTTATCGTCGGAGAGTATATGTGTCAGGGCAGAATGCCGCAGTCTGTCAGGGAACGCTACTTGAAAATGAAGGAGGCTCCCGATCATCCGGCAAATCTTGATGTATTGATCCAGAATTTTGACTGTGCATTGTCTCACCCTGATGCCAATGACCTGGAAAAACTGAAAGAAGCCGTTATGAATTCATCCTTCTGATAAGACCATAAAATAAGGCAGCCCCACATAGCTGAGTCTGCCTTACCTTCTTTACTTAACGTTGATGCCTTTGGCATATTGTTGTAGAAAATGTTCTTTTCCACATGGTCTGCCAAAATAATATCCCTGCAGATAATCAACCTTCATTTCTTTCATTTTCAGAAGCCATTCTCTTTCCTCGATGCCTTCTGCACATATCCTGACGTTAATACTATGTACCATCGGGATGATATTTTTATATAATTCATAATCCCTGGCACTGTTCATCGCCTTGGCCGTAAAATCCCTGTCCATTTTCACATAACTCGGATTCATATCACGGATACAATGAAGATTTGAATATCCTGTTCCAAAATCATCGATCACGAAGGGGATCCCGTTCGTGTCCAGGCTCTTACGGAATTTGCAGAACGATGGTGTCATATCCATAAATCCGCTTTCTGTCATTTCAACGCATAAACATTCCGGCTTTAAAGCATACTTTTGAATTGCATCCAGAATATCCCGCTCCACATTGCCCTGCAGGATCTGAACATAGGATACATTTACATTCATCCGGAAGTCCGGAATATATTTCTGCATTTCACAGCACATTGCTGCGGCTTCGTTCAAAATATATCTTCCGGCGGGAATGATCAATCCGGTCTCTTCCAATAGTGGGATAAACTCCATCGGTGAAACAAACTCCCGTCCCTCTTCCGTTATCATGGAAAAACGCATCAGTGCCTCTGCTCCAATGATCTGTTCCGTCTGGCAATCCACGATCGGCTGATAATTGACTTCAAAGCCTTCATAATTGTTTACAATAGCATTACGAAGTGCTGCTACAATTCTTCCTTTTTGCAAAAAGACCTCATAGTCATCCTGGTCAAAAACATAGAATCCGTTTTTACCCATGCTTTTTGCCTGTTTCAAGGCAAATTCAAACTTTTTGCGGCATTCTTCGGTTCCCTCACAAAATGTTGCTGCATCTATAACACCAATAGAAATAGAAAATATAGCTTCATAATTTTCGGTTACTATGAAATTATGAAGTTTATCTGTGATCTTTTCTTTCAGTGCCACAGCGTCTTCCGCGGAAGAGGCGTCCAGATCCACGATCACATACTGATCCGCTACCAGATGGTAAATTCTCTGCTTGTCTGAAAGGCATTCCTTCATACAGCCGGCTACGCTTTTCAGGATATAATTACCATAATCAGCTCCCCTGGAGCTATTGATTGCTCCGAAATCATCAATTCCTACATGCATCAAAAAGCCCTTGGAAATGGGTTCCTTTTGTGAACACAGGTAAGCAAGGAATTCCGGCCCGCCAAGCAGTCCTGTGACATTATCGGCTCTTCTCTTGTTGCCGGTCTCATTCAGACATCCAATCAGATACACTGCCTTTCCCCGCTGATCATCGATCACGATACCACGGCAGTTGATCCATACAGGCATACCGCCTTTATCGAGCCACCTGTAATGAAGATTATGTACCTTTTCTCTTCCTTCACATATATCCGCGAGATGCTTTGTAAGCATCTCGCGGTCTTCCTCATACACTACCTTCATAACTTCATTTGCAGCATCTGTCAGGACATTTTCCGATATATGAAACCGTTCCACAGCTGACTGTGAAATCTCAAAGGAATTATTCTGCAGATCAAATATATACAGGTAATCATCCATACATTCTGTAATGATCTGAAATAAGATTTCTGCTGTCTGCTCTCCAAACACTTTAAATATATCATTAATCACAACAAGAACCTTCCTTCCGACAGCTTCACTCTATTCCTGCCATTTTTCTAGAATAGCTTAAAGATATTCACGCGGTCATGCATCTTGGCTGCTCCCTCTGCCAAATTAATACTGATCGCGGTATTCTCTTCTGAGGATGCGGCATTGCCCTGTACCACGCCGGACAGCTGTTCAATTCCCTTGCCGATCTGCTCCAGGGACTCTGCCTGGGAGTTGGCTTTCTCCATGGTATTCTCTGCAATCTCTGCAAAGGACTCCATATCTGCAATGATCTGATTGAATGCGTCTGCTGTTGTTCTTGTAATCGTATTGCCCTTTTCAATTTCCACTAAGGTCTTATCGATCAGATCTCTCGTATTTACAGCGGACTTTGCACTGTCTGCTGCCAGCTTGCCGATCTGATCCGCAACCACCGCAAAGCCTCTTCCTGCTTCTCCTGCTCTGGCAGCTTCAATGGAGGCATTCAGGGATAACAGGTTGGTCTGGGATGCAATATCCTCGATATCGGTGATAATATTACCGATCTCCTTGGAGATTTCTGTAATGTGCTCCATCTCCGTCAGCAGCTCGTTCATCTTTTCTTTTTCTTCGTTTGCTTTATTTGCAGAGGTTTTTACACGTGCAGATGCGCTCTGCGTTTCCTTCGCTGTATCTGCAGCCAGATCCACGACAGTGTCAATGGTGGCATTCAATTCCTCGATGACTCCTGCCTGCTCTGTTGCACCATCCGCCAGGGATTTTGATGCATTTTCCACCTCTGATGCATTCGATGATACCTGTTCTGCCAGATTTCTGATCTCAGTCAGGGTACTGTTGAACCGCTTCAGGATATACAGCAGTGATGTCTTCAATTCCGAGAAATCGCCCAGGAAATCCGTAATGTCATCACCATTTCTGGTCAAGTCACCCTGTGCGATTGCCTTTACCTCCACAGAGATCTCGCTGACATAATCTGCCAGAATACCCATGGCTTCTTTCAGATTCCTGATGGTACCACCCAGCTCATCCTCAGACTCATAGGTAAGCATTTCTACGTTGGACAGTTCGCCCTTGCGCAGGCTGGCAACTGCTGCCTCTATCTGTTCTACCGGCTCTGTAATGGAATTGGTAATGATCCTTCCGATCAGTGTCGTCACTACAGCAATCGCAAGACCAGTTGCCACGATCACGACAAATATGATGATGGTGCATACATTGGCCATGGTCTTTGCCCGGTCTAATTCTACCTGGAACGCGTCACGTAATGTAGCTAATTTCTCAGCAAATGCCGTATACTCTTCATACACCTCTCCGGTCATCAGTTTCGCTGCTTCCTGCTGTTTGCCCTCACGGCTTAAATTCAGAATTTCATCCGAAGCAGCTCTGTATTCTTCCCATGCAGCGTTTGCTACTTCGTAATCGTCCTGTCCTTCTTGAGCATCTCTGTCTGCAGACATGATTGCCTCCAGATTCGCATCGGTATCCTCGATCTGACTCTCCAGCTTCTGAATTTCTTCTTCGCAGGAGGTCATAACAGCATCATCTGATTCTACCAGATGTTGATACTGTTTGATTCTATATTTTGCAGTCATTGTTTCTAATTCCTGCAGATATTCCAATGCCGGAGACCAGACCTCCGTGATCTTCTCTATATTTGAACGGATCACTAATGTCGAGATCAGTGCCACCAACACTAAAAAGAATGTCATAACAAGCACTGTCATTCGATACAATTTTAATTTTCCAGCAACCTTTAAGTTAGCTATACGCTTTTTGATCTTTTCCATGATAGTTTTCCTTCCTTTGTAAATTATTAATTCAACTTCTATGTACTCAAATGATTACAATATAGCACTGTTTATCGGGAAAATCTATTAAAAAAATATATAAAATTTTTTTCTAGTTTAAATTCTTTTTGTAACTATTCAGAGCTGCAAAACTGCGTTCTGCGAATGGTGTTCTGAATAGTTACTCTATTTTTGAGCTCCTTGACGTGAACATAAATTACGCTTCTTACATAGTTGTTTATTTTCATACATATAGGAATCTGCCTTATCCAATAACATCTGCAGTGTGCAGGTTCCTTCATCCGTTGAGTGTGCCCATCCGCATGCATAGTCGATCGGGATTTGATCTTCATTACTATTTAATCTGTCTTTTTCTCTGCTTAAGCTTTGTAACAGTTCCTCAATCTCCGTTTTGCTTGTATGATAAATCACAGCCATGAATTCATCTCCGCCATATCTTCCCACAAAATGCTTGTCCGGGATCACGCTACGTAAAAGCCGGGCGAAATCCATGATCAACCGGTCTCCTGCCGAATGTCCCATGGTATCATTTGCAGTCTTCAGATTATTCAGATCAAACATGATGCAGGCTGTAGGCTCAACAATGGTATCCTGATCTCTAAGCAGAGCCTCACAGGCGCCTTTATTAGGCAGTCCGGTATGGGCATCCGTATATGCCCTCTGTTCTAACAGCTTATTTTTCATTGCCATCTTCATAGCTGTCAGCGTCTGCATAATAACCAGAATCACCAGACACAACATATCCAGCGCTGACAACAGCTCTATCGTACGTATCTTTACTGCAATTTTTTCTGAATAATTTTCCGCAGCAAATACCGTTTCATCTGCCATATGAAAATAAATTTCGCTCATATTCACAATATCTGTATTTTGATAGCCCTTGCTTCTTACTGCCTCGATTTCTGTTTTTAATTTCTCCCAATAATCACTCTGAACCTGCAATTTATCCTGATATTCTTTATCGTGAAGTTTTACCAGATCATAATGTCCATCCTGATATCTTAATCCGCTCAGAATATCGTCCAGATATTTTATCAATTCATCGCTCCGGCTTCCTGTAATTTCTAATTTCACCATGCGCTGCGTGTCTCCACGCACCAGACCTGCATAATTGATCACACGTGCAGTCCCTTGTAACCTGGTAATCTGTACCTTTATCATAATAATAAGAACCACCAGGATCAATATAAGACAGCTTTGCATCATACCTATTATATTTTTGTTTTTCCTGTCTGATTGTATTTCTCTGTTTAACATGTTAACCCTTACGAATGCTCTATGTCAAAATCATATGATCTTTTTCGGTTATTTTGCGAATAACACGGCATGGGTTGCCGGCTGCCAGGCTATAGGGAGGAATATCTCTGGTCACAACACTTCCTGCTCCTATGACGCATCCCTCCCCTATGGTAACACCACCACAAACAACCACATTGGATGCCAGCCAGCAATTATCTTTTATAGTGATCGGCTTCGCATACTCAAGAGTATAAAGGCTGCCATCTTCTCTTTTCCTGACATTACGCTCCTCAGGCAATAATGGATGCATAGGAGTTGCCAATGTAACATTAGGACCGATCATCACATTATCCCCTATATGTATTTCACCTACGTCTAAGCATGTGAAATTAAAATTAGCAGAGCTATATTTTCCGAAGTAAGTATGACATCCATAATCAAAATAGACCGGTGCCTGCAGATACGGAAGTTCCTCTGTTGCCGGCAATAATTCCCGCAATATCTGTGTCTGCACCTCTTGCTGATCCTCATCTGTCAAATTATATCTTCTTGCTAATTTACGTGCATGCAAACGTAATTGTTCCAATTCGTTATCCGACGAATCATACAACTCTCCACGTAACATTTTTTCTCTTTCCGTCATTTCTGATAGCCTCCTGATCTCGTTTTTTATATTGTTATGTTCTCTGGTCAAAGTCTCGCATTATCTTGCTGTGATAAAGTCTTTTTTGATGTCAAGAAACGCTTTCATGTCTTCCAGGATATGATACAGCATGGACCGGTTTTCAAATTCCTGTCTCGTGACCGGGAGCGGCTGCTGTTCATAATAGTGGTGCAGTGTCTCTAACTCCGACAGCAGGGTTTCCACATTATTTTGTTCTTCAAATTCATCGGCAGTCTGACGTATAAAATCTGCCAGTGCTTTCCCCTGCTCCGGCGTAGTGGTCAGACGGATGATATCTGCATATATTCTTTTCAGTATCACGCACTGTCTCGCTCTCATCTGCATATATTCGTAATAGTAATCATCCTCTGTGATCAGATGATTATTCATATATCGTAATGCCTCTTTTTTCAGATTCACAAGCATTGCGTCCAGTTCATCAAAGCAGCTTCCAGTATAATCCGTCTTGTCCTCCAGTTCAATGTAGATCGCCATTCTGTGTAAGATGTACACGATTTTATCATCCACAGTTTTCTGATAATCCAACAGTTGTCTTCTGCCATCCGGCATATAGAGATTCCACAGTGTGCCTATCCCCGCTCCGATCACCAGGATCAGGAATTCGTTCAGAATCATGGACGGACTGCAGCTCTTAGCTGAAACATAATGTGTACAAAGTACTGCAATAGGAGCAATCGCTTCCTTCATGTCTAATGCCATGCAGCTAAACAGATATGGGATCAGAACAATACCAAATGCCCATACATGATATCCGGCAAACGGAAAGATCACTGCTGACAAGATCGTCATGATCACAAATATGATCATGCGCTTCGCTGTTATCCGCACAGTTTCCTTCTTCGTGTCCTGGATCGTCAGGAGAGTGATAATCCCTGCGGCATACGCAAACTGAAGCTGCAGGGCTGCTGCAAGCAGTACGGCAGCTACGGAGCCGGTAACATATTTGATCAGTTTTATGGTTTCCTCAGTTTTCATTTTCATAGGTATGGTTTCCATTCTTACTATTTAAAATTCAGCACCCACCTGCCCTCTGACATATAGTATATCAGCTTTGCGGCTAGCTGTCTGCCTAAAATGACAATCGTACAATCAAACTCTATGGATGGAATACCTGCATAGTTCTTTCGTTCCTGGGAGTGTATCTGCAGCTGTTTGATGGTCCGGATCTCTCCAAGCGGATTACTTTTTCGATTTCTTCTGCTGTTTCGTCATCCACATAATACCGTCCACACATAATGATCTCCTAATAAGCTACGCTATGTTCTTATTTCATCTTATCATAAACACCTGATCCAAACGATTCAAGAGGGTCTTTTCAAATTATAATCTATCATATTGATATTATTTATTCCATGATTTTTATACGATTCATGAATCACATCGGTTGACAGAGAAACCGGAACCGCTTCGTCACAGAAAAGCGTGGAGCCGAAGAATTGATGATGTAAACAGACTCGTCTACAACATTGATGAAAATGGATTTTTGTGGATTATTTCCTGCCGTGGACACTATGCGGATTGATAAAAGAGGGCAATGAGCCCTCTTTTGAGTGGAATCGTGGCTCGTCTTACTGGAGACGGAGTATACTTTCCACGATAAATGCGGTCGGTTAACTCTTGTTGATGTTCCTTTAGATATGGAAGAGCCTCCTCAATGGTCATGCCATCAATTCCCGGTGCTCCCTTGTTTGCCTTAACTCTCTTATACGCTCTGTTAAAGTTGTCTTTATACAGTATCGCTTCCAAAAGTCTCGGCTGTGCACTGTCTCTTTCTTTCCATATCCGATTGAATGACCTAGACGCTTTCACATATTACCGGGAATACAACCCCTTACTTTTTTATGAGCATAACTAACGGACGCTCTCAGCCTCCCACTCTATGACAGCTCCACTGGATGCATCGATCGTAAAGTCATATTCCGTTCCGCCATAGATGATCTTGCCTTCGTATTCCGGACGTCCATCATCATAATCGAATTTCCATTCGCAGATGTCCTTTTGTGTTGCACCGCTTACACGGCCAAGTGCCGTCTGCTTTGCATCTGCCTCACTGACAGTAACGTTACTGCTATTGCTGACACTCCATCCGGATGTTTTTTCATCGTATGCGGAACTTAAAATCTCACCGGTATCCACGGCTATTTCATAGTCGTACTTCTTACCGCCTGCGTACCATTCAATTTCATATACCTGGCGTCTGCCTTCATAGTCCAGCTTTGACTTGGTGATCGTTGCATCCGTTGCCTTCACTCCGGCATGCTCAAGAGCTATCTTCTGTGCCATTTCCTCATCCACTGTGCCGGTTACCGTCTGTGCGGTAGCTGCGGCAGAACTCTGCGTTGTGGCAGAATCGGCAGCGGGGACTGTCGCCTCCGTCTGTGCCTGGGTATCTACCGCATTCTTCTCCCGGCTGCTCATTTCCATGACTGCACCCGTTTCTGCATTTACAGTGTAGGCATAAGCATAATCGCCCGAAGTAAACTCAACCTTATAGCAGGACGTCCCTGCTACTTCATTCAAGGTCGTCGCTGAAATTGCTGCATCCTCCGCAGCAATATTGGCTGCCTTTAACGCTACCTCCTGAGCTGCTTCCATGCTGATCAGCTGTGCCTGGCTGCTTGGCTGCTGATTTATCACTGGTTTACCGCCACATCCGGTCATAGCCACTGCCAGGGACAGTGCTGCGCCGGTTAAAATCAATTTACGTTTCATCATCTATCTTTACCTCCTTCTATTCAAAGTGAATTGCGTAGATTGTAGCAGGCAGCCTTTTGTTGTGTCAATAGACGATTTTTAATTTTTCTATTAAATTTTCATGTAATCTATTGCGGTAATCATAGCGGAGAGCGTAAGGCCGGAAAAAAGAACCAGGTTATAGGGAACTCCAAGGTTTTGGGAAAAATCCCTTCCCAGACCTACGATATTGAAATGGTTTGCAAACAGGAATGCCAGTATCACCAGTGGCACTGTCAGCCACACGATTTCATAGCGGCCTTTCAGTATCAGTGAAAAATGCCCTACCAGCCATGAGGACAGCGCCTGTGTCATCTCATATTTATAGGCAAGATAACTGGTAATTCCGCCGATCACATTTCCAAACATGATACCCACCAGCGGAACCATAACAAGATCCTTGAACCGGATCCTCTGGATGAACCAGACAAAAACCCATGTGCCTAAGATTGCCGTAGCAAAGGCAAAAAGGGCGCGACTCCACAAGTTGGAAGCCGGCATAAACAACAGCGCAAGCAAAATGCCAAGCTGGGCAGAGGAGATCGTTGCACCGGTTGTGGGAGAAATAAATTTGTTGCTGCACAATTGCTGCATGATCAGCCCCGCCACACTCATTCCTATACCTGTACACAAAATTGCCAGAAGCCGGGGCAGCCTGGAGATGAGAAAGATCCCCATTTGCTCCGGATCTCCATTAAAAAGATCTGCAGGCATAATATCGATGACTCCTACAAATAAGGAGCAACAGGACAAGAGAAACAGTATCGTAAGCAGGACAATGGTTGATCGATGCGACTTGATAAAATCAACTCCTTTCTTTTCTAGGTTAGTCATTACTAACCAAATAGTAAAATAAATACGCAGCTTTGATCAGACTTACCATGCCTCTCGCACTGCGTATTGCTTTGCTATAATATCATATACAGTTAGTCTTGTGCAACGCAAAAGCACTGATTTTTTCCATGAGATAGTGAATAAATTGTGCAAATTGCTATTTTTTAATTTTAATATTCTCACATATCGGTCTTCATCATACTCCCATCCGCAAACATCACAATAATATTTTTAGTCTGTTCATTTTCGTTCAAATACATATTCCGATTCAGTTGACAAATCTCTTCTGAAAGTATATCCAAGTCTGTCAAATTTTCGTATCTCTTCAGGATTCTCAATTTCTCTTTCTGCCATGAACCGGACCATTTCCCCTCGGGCCATTTTGGCATATGTCCCTTTCGTTACCAGTTTATTTCCCGATAACTCACAAAAGGAGATCGTAATATAGGTATCCTTAGGTGTCAGATACTTTTCTATGCACTTTGAGTATTCTTTTGATGCCAGATTAATGATAACCCTGCTGTCATCAATCACTGAACGATATAATCTCTCCCCCCAGTAATCATACAGATTTTTTGCATCTCCTATCCCGACCTTTGCCTGCATTTCTAACCGGTACGGTGTCACCCCATCCATCGGTTCCAAAACACCATAAAACGCAGACAGGATTCTCAAGTGCTTTTGTACATATGCAAGCTGTCTATCCTCAAACACAGCTGGTGCCATATACTGAAATGCGATTCCTTCATAGGATAATACTGCCGGAGTAAGTCCACGGTACAGATCCATAGTTTCCAGTCTGTGAAAGTTCTGTTCGGCAATCTTATCGTTACATTTCCAGACTGCTTTCAGCTCCTCTTCAGACTGACTCTTCATAAAACTCAATATCTCTGCTGTCTGATCCATATGTTTTGGCACATTAACCGGTGCAAGGCTGTCCGTATCGCTTACCATCTTTTTTGCAGGAGACAGTATGATTTTCATCCTTCTAATTCCTTAAGCATATTTTCAGGGTCATCTGCTGCTTTGACTTTATCATTAGCCTTGATGATGACTCCCTGTTCATCGATAAGATATGTGGTCCTAACCACGCCCATAGATATTTTTCCATAGTTTTTCTTTTCTTTCCAGACATCATAGGCTTCAATAACTTTACGTTCCGGATCAGCTAAAAGTGTAAATGCCAGACCATATTTTTCTTCAAATCTCTTATGAGAAGCCACGGAATCTTTACTGACTCCAAGAATGACCGCACCCTTTTCCGCAAACTGCGGATATCTCTCTGAAAAACCGCATGCCTGTTTCGTACATCCTGGTGTGTTATCCTTCGGATAAAAATATAAAATCACTTTTTTCCCTGCATAATCACTTAATTTATGCATTACACCGTCCTGATCCGGCAATTCAAAATCGGGTGCTTTTTTTCCTGCTTCTAACATATATGTTTTCCTCCACTTTCTTATCTAATTTGGTTTTTACATTATAATACATCACCTTGCTGTGATAAAGTCTTTTTTGATGTCAAGAAACGCTTTCATGTCTTCCAGGATATGATACAGCATGGACCGGTTTTCAAATTCCTGTCGTGTGACCGGGAGCTGCTGCTGTTCATAATTGGCGAAATAACAGGCTTCCCTTCTCTATCCAATAATGGTGTCAAACCTCCGGAATAGCCACTTGCATGATATAAATAATTTACCCCGGTCTCTTTATCCACCCAAATTTCCGTAACAGTTATCGTCCCCTGTGAATATACGATCTCAAATCTTTGATCCTTTGCTATTTCTGTCTACCTCCGAATGATTCCTTTATAAAATATTACCGCATCTGCCAGATCTTTGTCATTGGGATGTCCCTTGGCAATCCCTCCAACCAGCTTGAACGGTCCGAAGGTATCGTATCCTTTACAGGAGAATTTCCCGACAATCTTCCCCTGCTTGCTTTTTACAACTTCTTCTATTGACTGGAATGCCGCACTGCCACCACAGGTACAGATTAGAAATACATTTTTATTTGCCGGCAAATTGACAGAAGCAAAATTGAGTACTGTCTGATGAAATTTCCCATAATACACCCCGGAAGCAAAGCCGATCAGGTCATATCCTGACAAATCTCTTTCTTTTTCCTTCGTGGCATCGATCAGATCTACCACGTTTTCACCGGCGATTGCTTCCACCACCTTTTTGGTATTTTCGTGATGAACCGATGCATAAATAATTGCTGCTTTCATGTACTCATTCTCCCTTGTGTAAACTCATATACACTACAACCAGATAGTCCAGTTCCTGATTTCCCATAGTCTTTCCCCAGCAATACCTTCTTTTACATTTTTATTTCAATTATAAAACAGTCATTTAGGAAATACTATAAGTATTTCTTATGCTGTCCGGATCTTGAATGGCACTTCTATTTGATCTTCTTTTTGTATGCAGGACGGCCTGAGGAATGCTCTCTTTTTCTAAATTCACTTGAAAATTACTGAATTGGTTCTCTGAATATGATTTATTATGTTCAATACTTAATTATACAAAAATATAACTTTTGTTTGCACAATATTTCCTTTTTAAATCTTTATATAATCCGCTAATATTATCATTTTCTGACTTATCTAACCGTATCAGAAGCATAAGAAAATCCCTGTAACCATTGATTTTACGCAGGTTTCAGTGATATATAGGTCTGTTATGCGTAAGTTTTTCTGGATAAGAAAAACCCCAGAAACATTACATTTCTGAGGCCCTTCAGGAGAGGCGCAGACCGGATTTGAACCGGTGGATACTGGTGTTGCAGACCATTGCCTTACCACTTGGCTACTGCGCCATATTTAATTAAAATGACTCCAACGGGAATCGAACCCGTGTTACCGCCGTGAAAGGGCGATGTCTTAACCGCTTGACCATGGAGCCGCGTGTTATCGCCGCTTGGCGTATCTAATGTATCTGATAAAAAAACTCCCCGAGTAGGGCTCGAACCTACAACAACTCGGTTAACAGCCGAGTGCTCTACCATTGAGCTATCGAGGAAAATATCTTGCTTCGCAAGCTATTTAAGAGAATGCTACGCATTCTCAGAAAAAAGCTACAAAGCTAAATGTGAAGAAATTTTATTTATTCCTTCAAAACCGAACACTGAAACTCTATCTCTTA
>NZ_QUIU01000025.1:0-59085 GCF_003480225.1 Clostridium sp. AM34-9AC | reverse complement strand
AGATTGTCAGCAAAGAACGCTGTCAATCTTATGAATAGACGGCTGTCGAGTGTGTCCGTTGGACGCACAGTATAAAAATAGAACGAAATAACCTCTTGTGTGAGCAAGCTCCAACCGAGGTATTCCGTTCTATTTTTGCATGGCTCGTAGCTAGGCTAACTTTCTATTTACAGCTTTGTGGTCCACTGGGACAGATCCCATACCTGGGTGGCCAGGCCATCGTAGAATTCCGGCTCATGGCAGACCATGAGAATACTTCCCTTGTATTCTTTCAGTGCCCGTTTCAGCTCGTCTTTGGCATCCACATCCAGATGGTTCGTTGGCTCGTCCAGTAACAGAACGTTCGTGGCACGGTTCATGAGCTTGCAGAGTCTTACCTTTGCCTGCTCACCACCGCTGAGTACCTTTACGCGGCTCTCAATATGCTTTGTGGTCAGACCGCATCTGGCCAGGGCGGAACGCACCTCATACTGGGTAAACGCGGGAAATTCCTGCCAGATCTCTTCGATACAGCTGTTGTCACCGGAACCGGACATTTCCTGCTCGAAATAACCGATCTCCAGATAATCCCCCTGCTCCACTTCGCCGGACAGAGGCGGGATCAGTCCCAGAATGCTCTTCAACAGTGTGGTCTTACCGATACCGTTGGCACCGATCAGCGCTACCTTCTCGCCACGTTCCATGGACAAATTCAGGGGCTTGGACAGCGGCTCGTCATAACCGATGATCAGATCCTTTGTCTCGAAAATGATACGACCAGTGGTGCGGCCCTCCTTGAAAGAGAATTCAGGCTTCGGCTTCTCCGCAGCCAGCTCGATGACATCCATCTTATCCAGCTTCTTCTGGCGGGACATGGCCATGTTACGGGTGGATACACGAGCCTTGTTTCTTGCTACGAAATCCCTCAAATCGGCGATCTCCTTCTGCTGACGATTATATGCGGCCTCCAGCTGGGACTTCTTCATGGCATAGACTTCCTGGAACTTGTCGTAATCGCCCACATAGCGGGTCAGCTCCTGATTGTCCATGTGATAGATCAGGTTGATGACACTGTTCAGGAAGGGAATGTCATGGCTGATCAGGATAAATGCGTTCTCATATTCATTCAGATAACGCTTGAGCCATTCGATATGTTCCGCATCCAGATAGTTGGTCGGCTCATCCAGCAGCAGAATATCGGGCTTTTCCAACAGAAGTTTGCCCAACAGAACTTTGGTACGCTGACCACCTGACAACTCTGTCACATCACGGTCCAGGCCGATATCCATCAGTCCCAGAGCTCTTGCCACTTCCTCCACTTTGGCGTCGATCATATAGAAATCATGCATAGTCAGCAGATCCTGGATTGTTCCCAGGTCTTCCATGTACTGTTCCAGTTCTTCCGAGGTGGCATCTCCCATTTTGTCACAGATTTCATTCATCTGTGCTTCCATATCGTATAAGAAATCAAAAGCGGAAGCCAGTACCTGACGGATCGTCATACCGGGGGTCAGCACTGTATGCTGGTCCAGATAGCCGACGCGGACATTCTTCGCCCATTCCACTTTGCCCTCATCCGGCATCAGTTTACCGGTGATAATATTCATAAAGGTAGATTTTCCCTCGCCGTTGGCACCGATGAGACCGATATGTTCCCCCTTCAGCAGGCGAAACGATACATCGTTAAAAATAGCACGGTCTCCAAATCCGTGGGTCAGGTGTTCTACGTTTAATATGCTCATATTTCCTCACATTCTGCTGCTTTGCAGCGTCGTTTCCATCAATAGTCCTTTGCAAGTATAGCGTACTGTCCGTAGTTTTGTAAAGAAAGAAAGCAAAAAGGGTGGAAAACAATAATTTTTTGTTGTGAAAAAGAGCACATATGTGCTATGATGTACGCGGTTTTGCGAATGGGGTTCTGAATAGTTACTATTTCCTGATTAAATACAGAAAGAAGGCAGCGTATGCTTTTACTTCAACAAATGGTGATTTTTTTCCTGATCATGCTGATCGGGTACATCTGCAGAAAGGTCGGAGTATTCGGGGAAAATACCGGCAAGATGATCTCCGGTATCGTCATTAATATCGGCAATCCGGCGCTGATCATTGCCTCCGGCATGAATCCTGAAACATTGGAAAATAAGGCGGCATTGTTGGTTACGCTGGCTGTGGCGCTGATCTTTTTTGCTATCATGTTTGTGATTGCAGAGCTGATTCCGAGACTGCTTCGGGCAGACAGAGAAGATTATGGTTCTTATCAGGTCATGACGATCTTCGCCAATATTGGCTTTATGGGCTATCCTCTGCTGGATGCCATGTACGGCGGTGAAGCAGTGATCCATGCTGCAATTTTTAATCTGCTTTACAGTGTGCTGATCTATACCTATGGCATTAACAGGATGAAGACCTCCGGACAGCGGGAAAAGCTGAACTGGAAGCAGCTGATGAATGTGGGGGTGATCTCCTGCCTCATTGCAGTGACCCTGTATATCAGTAATCTTCCGGTTCCGATGGTCTTCAAAGATACTGCCACCCGGATCGGAGCTGTCACCGGACCATTAAGTATGCTGGTAATCGGTGATTCGCTGGCACAGATCCGGTTAAAGGATCTGTTTACGGATGTGCGG
This sequence comes from Clostridium sp. AM34-9AC, assembly GCF_003480225.1. Classification (NCBI taxonomy): domain Bacteria; kingdom Bacillati; phylum Bacillota; class Clostridia; order Eubacteriales; family Clostridiaceae; genus Clostridium; species Clostridium sp. AM34-9AC. The sequence goes on along the minus strand of NZ_QUIU01000025.1, from coordinate 56,479 downwards.
CTGCTGCTCTTTTCTGTTGTGAAGCTGCTGCTTATGCCGGCACTGCTTCTGTGGGGACTGCGTTTTTTCATTACAGACCCCATGTTTCTGGGTGTCTGTCTGGTCATGACGGCCACACCTGTCGGCAGCATGACAGTCATGCTGGCGCAGCAATATGACGGTGATTACCGGCTGACCTCTAAGGGCGTGGCGCTGACCACTGTGCTGTCCGTAGCTACAATGCCGTTTCTGTTCTGGCTGTTGAAAATTTAATGAAACTTTTTCTACCGGATTGTCGTCTGATAGAATAGGGATCCCCAAAAAGGGGATACTGCAACTGAACATGGGAAATATCCCTGCAAAACAAGGAGAGATTTTATGAAAAAGAAATTAGCATGTATGTTACTTATGAGTGCTCTGGCACTTTCTATGACCGCCTGCGGAGGCAAGGATAATAACAGCGCTGCATCAGACAACCAGCAGTCCACCATGGAGAGCACCGCAGCGGGACAGGAGACCGGCGAGGCCGGTAGTACAACCGCTGCACAGAATCCGAAGGACGCTGCGAAAGAGTTACAGAGTGCAAAAAAGGCAGTTACGGATGCACTGGGAGACAATTACTGGCCGGATTCCGAGATACCCGGGGAAATGCTGAACGAGACCTACGGTGTCAGTGCGGAGCTCTATGATGCCTACCTGGGAGAGGCACCCATGATCAGCGTCAATGTAGATACTTTATTGATTATTCATGCAAAAGATGGTAAGGTAGAAGAGGTAGAAAGTGCATTGAACGCCTACCGTGACAGTCTGGTGAATGACACGATGCAGTATCCCATGAATCTGGGCAAGATTCAGGCATCCCGAGTGGAACGGATAGGCGATTATGTATGCTTTGTACAGTTGGGTGCGGACACTTCCTCTGTGGAAGAACAGGGCGATGAGGCCGTGATCACTTACTGTCAGGAGCAGAATGAACTTGCCCTGGAGGCTATCAGACAGACTCTGGAGTAAATACGGAGTAGAGTGAATGGTATTCAGCAGTGTATTGTTTCTTTTTCGGTTTTTGCCGATTTTTATGATCTGCTATTTCCTGGTTCCCCGGAAGATGAAGAATCTGGTTCTCTTCCTGGGGAGCCTGATCTTTTATGCCTGGGGAGAGCCCGTCTATATTTTCCTCATGCTTTTTTCTACCATATCCGATTATGTGTGGGGAAGGCTGATCGAAGAATACAGAGGGAAGGATCGCTCCAGGATCTTTTTGCTATGTTCCATTGTCATCAATCTTTTTATCCTGGGATTTTTTAAATATGCCGATTTCCTGATGCAGACGGTGAATGCGGTCTTCGGAACGTCGATTCCGTTTCTGAATCTTCCGTTACCCATCGGAATTTCCTTTTACACCTTCCAGACCATGTCTTATGTGATCGATGTGTACCGGGGCGATACAAAAGCGCAGCGCAATATTCTGCAGTTCGGTGTCTACGTGACCATGTTCCCACAGCTGATCGCCGGGCCTATTTTAAAGTATCATCAGGTGGAACGGTATCTGCAGGACAGACGGATCGACCTGGATGCCATCAGCTATGGTGCGAAGCGTTTTGTGACGGGACTGGCGAAAAAGGTATTGCTGGCCAATAATCTGGGATTATTATGGAAACAGGTAACGGAGCTGGGAACGGATCAGATGAGTGTTCTCATGGCATGGCTGGGAATTGCCGCCTTTGCATTGCAGATCTACTTTGATTTTTCAGGCTATTCCGACATGGCGATCGGACTGGGGTCAGTCTTAGGCTTCCATTTCCCGGAGAACTTCAATTATCCGTACGTTGCCACTTCGGTCAAAGATTTCTGGCACAGATGGCATATTTCCCTAAGTACCTGGTTCAAGGAGTATGTGTATATTCCGCTGGGTGGCAATCGCAAGGGCTTGCCGAGACAGCTGTTTAATATTCTGGTGGTATGGATGCTGACCGGTATCTGGCACGGTGCGGGATGGAACTTCCTGTTCTGGGGGCTGTGGTTTGCGCTTTTCCTGATTCTGGAAAAACTGTTTCTGGGAGAAGTTCTGGAGAGTGTGCCCAAAGTGTTCGGCAGGGTTTATACGCTGGCGGTGGTATTGATCAGCTGGGTATTTTTTGCACTGGAAAGTCCCGGTGAGATTCTGGCTTATCTGCAGGCTATGTTTGGAATGAACGGGGTAGGGCCCGTGAATTCACTGGCCATGTTTTTGAGCAATGAGTATCTGGTGCTTCTGGTCATCGCATTGGTGGCATGTCTTCCGCTAGGCAGCAGACTGGTGCATGCTTTGAAAAGCAGTAAGACAGGCCCCGCCATGGCACTGTACCGGTTGGGAGAAAAGGTGATTCCGGCAGTACTGCTGCTTCTGTCGGTGGCGTATATTGTGGATGCGTCGTATAATCCCTTTTTGTATTTTCGATTCTAACCGGGAAGGAGGAACCGCATATGGATGATAAAAGAAATTCGCTGTTGACCATCGGACTGGTCTGTGCGGTACTTCTGGTTCTGGGAGTGGCAGATCTGTGGAACAGTGACAGAGTATATTCGGAAGCGGAGAACCGGGTGCTGGCTTCCCGCCCTGCCTTTTCCTGGGAGAGTCTTTTTACGGGAGAATACGGGGATGCGTATGAGAAATACATGTCCGACCAGTTCGTAGGACGGGATAAATGGGTAGGACTTAAGACCCGGGCAGATATCTGTTTCCGGAAAAAAGAGATCAACGGGGTCTATCTGGGAGCAGACCGGTATCTGATCGGAGTAAACGATCCCGATGAGTATACGGAGCAGATGGAAAATTCCCGTGTCGCATCGTTAACAAAGCTGGTGAACCACTGGGATGCCAAAGTCATGCTGGTACCGACGGCGGACAACATTCTCACGGATAAGCTGCCGGCATTTGCACCTTATTATGACGAAGAACGGCTGCTTACGAAGGTAAGGAATTCTATTGGAGAAGAGCATTATATAGATGTGTATCACGCTTTGCAGGAGCATGCACAGGAGCCCATCTATTATCGCACGGATCATCATTGGACCAGCCTGGGAGCCTATTACGGATTTCTTGCCTGGGCGGACAGTGTGGGACGCTTTCCCTATCCGTATGATGTCAATGGCAGGAAGACGGTGTCGGAGGATTTTCAGGGAACCCTGCAGTCCCGGATCAATGTGGACTGGACGAAGGATAGCATACAGTATTTCCCGGAGACGGAGAAAAAAGCAATATCGGTGACCTATGATTTTACGGACACGGCAGATTCTCTGTATGCACCGGATTATCTGGACACCAAGAATCAGTACGGCTTTTTTCTGAATGACAATCATGCATTTATTGAGATCCACACAGAATATAATCCCGGCAAGACGCTGTTCGTCATCAAGGATTCTTATGCCAATAGCCTGATTCCGCTGCTCACGACCCATTATGAGAATATCTATGTGGTAGATCTGCGGTATTTTAACGGGAAACTGTTCCAACTGATGGAGCAGTATGAACCGGAACAGGGAATGGATGTGCTGGTGTTGTATGACTGCATTCACTTTTTAGAGGATTTTAAGTATTATTAAGGAGGCTTATTATGGCTTATTTGGGCATTCCCCAGAATACCATTGCGGTACTGCAGAAGTACCATTTTAATTTTCAAAAAAAATTCGGACAGAACTTTCTTATAGACACGACGGTTCTGGACCGGATTATTTCTTCTGCGGAGATTACAAAGGAGGACTGCGTGCTGGAGATCGGACCGGGCATCGGTACCATGACCCAGTATCTTGCGGAGCGGGCGGGCAGCGTGGTGACCGTGGAGATCGACAAGGCACTGATCCCTATTCTGGAAGAGACATTACAGGACTATGATAACGTCACGGTCATTAATGATGATATCCTGAAAGTGGACATTAACCGGCTGGTGGAGGAGAAAAACGGAGGCCGTCCCATCAAGGTGGTGGCAAACCTGCCCTATTACATAACGACACCGATCATCATGGGCTTATTCGAGAGCCGTGTGCCGCTGAAGAGCATCACCATCATGGTGCAGAAGGAAGTGGCGGACCGTATGCAGGTAGGCCCCGGCACGAAGGATTACGGCGCCCTGTCTCTGGCGGTGCAGTATTATGCAAAGCCGGAAATCGTGGCGAATGTACCGCCCAACTGCTTCATCCCGAGACCGAATGTGGGTAGCGCGGTCATCCGCCTGACCCGCTACGAAGAACCGCCGGTACAGGTGAAGGATGAGAAGAAGATGTTCGCCCTGATCCGGGCTTCCTTCAACCAGCGCCGTAAGACCCTGGTGAACGGTCTGGGAAATGCGGGCCTCCCAGGCATCACCAAGGAATCCGCGGCAGCAGCCCTGGCACAGATGGGCCTGTCCCCTACCGTAAGAGGCGAAGCATTGACACTGGAGCAGTTCGCAAGACTGAGTGATCTGTTGTAGAGCGGCTTATCATGAAGCAGACAAGGAGTATACGTTCAGACAGCTGCAGATTCATAGGTCACTCCGTCTCCGACCGATAATAATTCCGGTATTTTAACGGTGTCATATTCCGGTATTTTTTAAACACCCGTTCAAAATAAGTAATATTTTCATAGCCCAACTGTTCCGCAATGGAAGTGATGCTGTCATCCGTTTCCAGAAGGAGCCGGTGGGCTTTTTTGATGCGGTTGACATTCAGGTAATCATTGATGGTAAAACTGGTGACTTCTTTGAAAATACGGCTCAGGTAAAATTTGTTGATATAGAACCGCCCAGCGAGATCCTCCAGAGAGATCCGCTCAGTACAATGTTCTACAATATAGTGCGCCACTTCATCGACCTTTTGATACTTCGGGTTCGAATGTCTGGCCGGGAATGAGACAACGGGACCCTCGGGCTGCAAGCGCAGCACGGCAATGAAAAATTCTGCCAGCTTCGTCATGGCGGCCAGAAGATAGCCGGGCTTTTTGTGGATCAGCTCAGAGGCAATGTCCTGCAACAGAGACTGGATATAGGGGCGCATTTCTTCTGGCAGTGTCAGAATACTGCCCTGCTCCGTGAAAAAACTCTGTAGCTGCAATCCTCCGAAAGATGCCAGAAAGGTAGAAAAGGGCTCTTCCATGATTCCTAAAACGATCCGGTCGTGATGTGGTCCGGCGGAAGCCATACCGGTGCGGTGGATCTGCTCCTTGTCAATGAAGACCAGCGTTCCCGGGGTGACCAGATAGGTCTGCTGGTTGATAAAATAATACCGTTCCCCCTCTAAAAGATAATAAATCTCGTATTCTTCGTGAATGTGACGGATATCCATGGAATAATTATAGTCCCGTACAACACGGTCGATGTGGAATCCGTCTACAAGCTCATTATAGAGCCAGTGATCCTGAGGCGTCGAAGCAACAGCATTGCCCGCAACGCCTGATTCCGGTGGAGCCGGTGTCTGAAAATCCCCTGTTTCAAACATAATAGTGATCTCCTTTTTCCTATGCTATATTAGTGCTATATTAGACTGCATTCTGAAAAACAGTATGCGCAGGCTATATTACAAATCTATGAGCTTGTATAAAAACAAAAGTCAATATAGTACGAAAATGAAAAAAAATACGCAAATAATAGCAAGATTATTATACAGCCATAGGCTATAATGTGCAATATAGAGAAGGCAGTACGGGCCGATGGAGCAGAGGATCCCAAGGACCGGAAATACATAAGGAGGATACAAAAATGGAGTATGCAGACGGAAAGGTAAAAGATTTACAGATCGCCTATATTGGCGGTGGTTCCAGAGGATGGGCATGGACATTTATGACGGATCTGGCCATGGATGAAGAACTGTCCGGAACCATCCGCCTGTATGATATTGATGCGGAGGCGGCAAAACACAATGAGATCATCGGCAACAGACTTTCTGCAAGAGAGGATGTGGTGGGCAAATGGAACTATACTGTTTCTGACAGCTTACAGTCCGCATTGACCGGTGCGGATTTCATCGTGATCTCTATTCTGCCGGGAACTTTTGATGAGATGGCTGTGGATGTACATATGCCGGAACGACTGGGAATCTATCAGTCTGTAGGAGATACCGCAGGCCCCGGCGGTGCCATGAGAGCACTGCGTACGATTCCCATGTATGTGGAGATCGCACAGGCCATCAGGGCATATGCACCGAAAGCCTGGGTCATCAATTACACCAACCCCATGTCCCTGTGCGTGAAGACTTTATACTATGTTTTTCCGGAGATCAAAGCTTTTGGATGCTGCCATGAAGTATTCGGTACCCAAAAAGTGTTAAAGGGTATTCTGGAAGAGACCATGGGGCTTAAGAATGTGAAACGTGAGGATATCCAGGTCAATGTACTGGGTATCAACCATTTCACCTGGTTCGACTATGCTTCCTATAAAGGAGTCGATCTGTTCCCCATTTACCGGAAATATACTGAGGAGCATAAGGAAGACGGCTACAAAGAAGCAGATAAAAACTGGGCGAACTCTACTTTCGAGTGTGCCCATATTGTGAAATTTGATCTGTTCCGCAAATATGGTCTGATCGCAGCAGCAGGCGACAGGCATCTGGTGGAATTCATGCCCGGTGTGGGTGACAGTTACCTGAAAGATCCCGAGACGGTAAAGAGATGGAAATTCGGTCTGACTACCGTAGACTGGAGAAAGAAGGATCTGCAGGAACGTCTGGCAAAGAGCGCGAGACTGGCAGCCGGTGAGGAAGAGATCGAGTTGAAGCCTACCGGGGAGGAAGGTATCCAGCTGATCAAGGCACTCTGCGGACTGACCCGCAAGATCAGCAATGTCAATATTCCCAATACCGGACATCAGATTGCCAATCTGCCGGAAAGTGCGGTTGTAGAGACCAATGCGGTATTCGAGAGAGATGCCATCCGCCCGTTGTATGCCGGAGAGCTTCCGGAGCAGATCAAGGAGCTGGTGGATCCCCATGTGGCAAACCATGAGCGGATTCTGAAAGCAGCTATTCTGTGTGATTTTGATCTGGTGGTGGAAGCATTCCTGGAGGATCCGCAGGTGAAAGGAAGAGCTTCCAGAGAACAGGTGGAAGAGCTGGTAAGGGATATGCTCCGCAGCACGGCAAAATATCTGCCGGAAGGCTGGAAAAAGTATCTGTAAAAATAAAATAGAAAAAAGAACCCGGGAGGTGCTGCAGAACGATGAGGCGGCACCTCTTTTTGTGTATACGATGAGCCAGGGACAGATTTGTGCTTGCACAAGAATCTGTACCTGGCGAATGTACATCATCGAGCTTTTAAGCGAGATGGTGTACAAAGTATAAAAATCGAGTAGGAGCCAGTCCGCTCGAGGGGTTAATTATTTGAAAAAAGAATATAAACGGCAGAAGAATTATAAAGTCATTGTGAAAATGCACAAAACTGCGAGAAGTATTTTGAGAACAATATACAAACTTCCAGGGATTTACAGAAAAGCACTTGCAACCAGTTCGTGGATGTGCTATTTTCTAATTACAGCAACGGAAACGTTACCGGGAACAATACCGAAACCGTTTCCGACAACCTGACGGGAGTATAGCAAGAATTATGAAGGGTTCCCGTTCAAACAAAAAAGGAGAGGTAAGATTATGAAGAAGAAACTGGCAAGTGTTTTACTTTGTGCAGTAATGGCAGCTTCCATGCTGACCGGTTGCGGAAATGCTGACAATGCAACAGCAACCACCCCTGCTACCGACAACAAGACGGACGCAGCAGCAACTACCGAGGCGGCAGAGAAGACCGCAGAGGCAGCAGGCTCTGTATACTACCTGAACTTCAAGCCTGAAGTTGATGAAGTATGGCAGAAACTGGCTAAGGAATATACCGAGGAGACCGGTGTTCCTGTAAAGGTTGTTACCGCAGCAAGCGGTACCTACGAGCAGACACTGATGTCTGAGATCGCTAACAAGGAAGCACCTACCCTGTTCCAGATCAACGGACCTATCGGTTATCAGAACTGGAAAGACTACTGCGCAGACTTAAAGGATACAGACCTGTACAGCTGGTTAATGGATAAGAGCCTGGCAATCACCGGCGAAGACGGTGGTGTATACGGAATCCCTTACGTAGTAGAGGGTTATGGTATCATTTATAACGACGCTATCATGCAGAAGTACTTCGCACTGGACGGCGCTAAGGCAGCAAGCATGGATGAGATCAACAACTTCGCTAAGTTAAAAGAGGTTGTAGAAGATATGCAGGCTAAGAAAGATGAGCTGGGTATTGAAGGCGTATTCGCTTCCACATCCCTGACTCCCGGTGAAGACTGGAGATGGCAGACTCATCTGGCTAACATCCCTGTATACTACGAGTTCAAGGACAAGGGTATCACCGATACCGACACTCTGGAGTTCACTTACTCCGATAACTTCAAGAACATTTTTGATCTGTACATCAACAACTCCTGCACAGCACCCGGTCTGCTGGGAAGCAAGTCTGTAGACGACTCCATGGCTGAGTTCGCTCTGGGTCAGGCAGCAATGGTACAGAACGGTAACTGGGGTTGGAGCCAGATCAATGGCGTAGACGGTAACACCGTTAAGGCTGAGGATGTTAAGTTCCTTCCTATCTATACAGGAGTTGAAGGTGAAGAGAACCAGGGACTGTGCACCGGTACTGAGAACTTCTTCTGCATCAACAAGGAAGCTTCTGCTGAGGATCAGGCAGCATCTATCGCATTCGTTGAATGGCTGTTCTCTTCTGAGACCGGTAAGGCAGCAGTAACCAACGACCTTGGATTCATCGCTCCTTTCGATACCTTTAGCGATGATGAAAAGCCCACCGATCCTCTGGCACAGGAAGTTCTTCGTTACATGGCAGATACCTCCAAGACATCTGTATCCTGGAACTTCACTTCCTTCCCCAGCCAGCAGTTCAAGGATGACTTCGGTGCAGCTCTTCTGGAGTATGCTTCCGGTTCCATCGACTGGGACGCTGTAAAGACAAAAGTAGTTGACGAATGGGCAACTGAAAAGGCCGCAACCGCAGCTAACTAATTGATCTTAACTTATAACTATTCTGAATCGTTATCCATCTTATATAACTTCAGACACAGGGGGCGGTGGTGGTACCACGGCCCCCGTGTTTGTAAAACCCGGAATATCATGTAAAAAGGAATTAATAGGAGAAGGCTTATGCAAAAGACATTAAAACGATATTTTCCCATTTTTGTACTGCCTACATTGATCGCATTTTCCTTTGCATTTATCATACCGTTTGTTATGGGCGTATATCTGTCCTTTTGCAAATTTAAGACGATTACAAATGCACAATTTGTAGGCCTGGAAAATTATATCAAAATTTTTGCGGACAAAGATTTTGTCAACGCATTCGGTTTTACCTTAAAGTTTTCTGTTGTATCTATCATTACCATTAACGTGTTTGCGTTCATTCTGGCACTGGCACTGACCAGAAAGATCAAAGGAACCAACCTGTTCCGTACCGTATTCTTCATGCCGAACCTGATCGGTGGTATCATCCTGGGTTATATCTGGCAGCAGATGATCAATGCGGTATTGTTGAAATATGAGACCACACTGGTAGCTAATCCTACCTATGGTTTCTGGGGATTGGTCATCCTGATGAACTGGCAGATGATCGGTTATATGATGATCATTTATGTAGCCGGACTACAGAATGTACCTACAGACCTGATCGAAGCAGCACAGATTGACGGAGCTACTTCGTTACAGACTTTATTCAAAGTGAAAATTCCGATGGTTATGCCATCTATTACTATATGTTTGTTCCTTACTGTATCCAATAGTTTCAAGCTCTTTGACCAGAACCTGGCGCTGACTGCCGGTGCTCCCAGCAAAAAGACCGCAATGCTGGCTCTGGATATTTACAATACTTTCTACGGCAGAAACGGTTACGAAGGTGTCGGTCAGGCAAAAGCAGTACTGTTCTTCATCGTTGTGGCAGTCATAGCCCTGGGACAGCTGGTACTTACCAGACGTAAGGAGGTAGAACAATAATGACTAAGAAAAAAACTTCCAATGTGATCATATTTTGTATCCTGTGTCTGCTGGTAGTTGCATTTTTAACACCTATTTTCTTCGTGCTGATCAACTCCTTTAAGGGAAAACTGTTCATCAGCAACAATCCGTTTGCACTGCCTACCGCAGAGACCTTTGTGGGATTGACCAACTATGTGAACGGTATTGAAAAAACCGGTTTTTTCACAGCTTTCGGTTGGTCTGCATTTATCACTGTATTTTCCGTGGCAGCGATCATTCTGTTCACTTCCATGACTGCGTACTATCTGACCAGAGTGAAAACCGGCGTGACCAATGTGCTGTATTACATGTTCGTATTTTCCATGATCGTGCCTTTCCAGATGGTAATGTTCACTATGTCCAAGCTGGCTAATATGACCCACCTGAACAACCCTCCCGGAATGGTGCTGCTGTATCTGGGATTTGGTTCCGGCCTGTCCGTATTCATGTTCTGTGGATTCATCAAATCGATTCCACTGGACATCGAAGAGGCAGCCATGATCGACGGATGCAACCCTTTGCAGACCTTCTTCGGTGTCGTAATGCCGATCCTGAAGCCCACAGCCATCACCGTAGCCATTCTGAATGCCATGTGGATCTGGAACGACTATCTGCTGCCTTATCTGGTGATCGGCCTGAGTACTAATTACAAGACCATACCGGTTGTAGTACAATACCTGGTAGGTTCTTACGGTGCAAAGGATCTGGGTGCCATGATGGCACTGCTGGTACTGTCCGTAATCCCTATTATCGTCTTCTATCTGACCTGTCAGAAGTACATTATCGAGGGCGTGGTAGCCGGTGCAGTTAAGGGCTAAAAAATAGAAAGATGTGGTTATTAATATGAGAAAAAGCGGAATATTACTGCCGGTGAGCAGCCTGCCGTCCCGCTACGGAATCGGTTGCTTTTCCAAGGAAGCATATAAATTTATTGACAGATTAAAAGAAGCCGGTCAGGCCTACTGGCAGATTCTGCCATTAGGACCCACCAGCTATGGAGATTCTCCGTACCAGTCTTTTTCCACTTTTGCGGGTAATCCCTACTTTATTGATCCCGAGGATCTGGTGGCGAGAGGCTATGTGACCGCAGAGCAGTGCAATACCTATGACTTCGGCACGGATATCCATTCCGTGGATTACGGCAAAATCTATAAGAGCCGTTTCCGCCTGTTGAAGGAAGCGTTTGATAACAGTCATATTGAAGAAGATGCGAGATTTCAGGAGTTTGTACAGAAGAATGCATACTGGCTGGAGGATTATGCACTTTATATGGCCATCAAGGATGGTTTCCGCGGCATCTGCTGGGCAGCCTGGGAAGAGGATATCAAGCTAAGAACCCCGGCTGCCATGGACAAATATCGCAGAAAATATGCGAAAGAGATTATGTTTTACCAGTTCCAGCAGTATCTGTTCCAGGTACAGTGGGAGAAACTAAAGACCTATGCCAACGATAACGGCATCAAGATTATTGGGGATATTCCCATTTATGTGGCATTTGACAGCTCAGATGCCTGGGCGAATCCGGAGCTGTTCCAGTTCGATGAGAATTGTGAGCCGGTAGCAGTGGCGGGATGCCCTCCCGATGCGTTTTCCGTCACCGGACAGCTGTGGGGCAATCCTCTGTATAACTGGGAACATCACAAGGAGACCGGTTATGCCTGGTGGATGCAGCGGCTGGCAGCCTGCTTTGAACGCTATGATGTGGTACGTATCGATCATTTTCGTGGATTCGATGCTTATTATGCGATTCCCTATGGGGAACCCACTGCGGAGCACGGCCACTGGGAACATGGCCCGGGATATGATATTTTCCGTTCCATGAAGGAAAAATTGGGAGAAAAAGAAGTTATTGCAGAAGATCTTGGCTTTTTAACACCATCTGTGATAGAATTAGTGAAGAAATCCGGTTATCCAGGTATGAAAATTTTGCAGTTTGCATTTGATTCCCGTGAGGAAAGTGATTATCTGCCGCATAATTATACACATAATTGCGTGGTATATACGGGAACTCATGATAATGATACTGTGATGGGGTGGTATGACACCTTGAAGGGAGCTGACAAAAAGCTCTGTGACGACTATCTGCGTCTGAAAAATGCGGACGGAGAGCCGATTCCCAGAGAGCAGCTTCCCTGGGAATTTGTGCGTGCCGCAATGTCCAGCGTAGCGGATCTGGCGATCATTCCCATGCAGGATTATCTTGGACTGGGATCGGAGGCCCGCATCAACATTCCTTCCACACTGGGCATCAACTGGAAGTGGAGAATGGGGAACGGAGATTTTACAAAGGAGCTTGCAGGACGGATCCGCAGTATGACGAAGCTGTACGGCAGATAGGTCCGTAGGCTTGGAAAGGTTTGTGCTCCATGGAGGAAATCACGATCAAAGACATCGCAAGAATCTGCGGTGTCGGTGTCAGCACGGTATCCCGTGCCATAAATAACCACCCGGACATCAATCCTGAGACCAAGGAAATGATCATGCGGGTGATCAAAGAGAATAACTACGTACCCAACAACAGTGCCAGAAACCTGAAACGTCAGGATGCCAAGGCAATTGCAGTACTGGTCAAAGGTATTAACAACTCTTTCTTCAGCCAGATGATCAAGGTATTGGAAGAAGAGATCAAGGAAAAATCTTACGCCATGGTATTGCAGCATGTAGACTATGACGAGGACGAAGTGGAAGTGGCACTGAAGCTGGTCAAGGAAAAAAGACTTCGCGGCATTATCTTCCTCGGCGGTTATCTGGTGCACAGTGAGGAAAAGCTGGCACAGCTTCATGTGCCGTTTATCTTAAGTACCACGGGAATGCTACCCAAGGGCTTCAGCCGCAACACCTATTCCTCCGTAGCGGTGGATGATACCAAGGAAAGCTACAAGATGGTGGACTATCTGTGCAAGAACGGACATAAGGATATTGCAATCCTCTGTGCCCGCAAAACGGATGCTTCCATCGGTAAGCTGCGTCTGGAGGGCTATAAAAAGGCGTTGAAGGATAACGGAATAGAAGTAAGAGAAGAACTGATCCTGCCTATGAGGAGTGATTTGGAAGATTACTCCCTGGAGAATGGCTATATGGTGACAAAGGAATTCCTCGAGAAGCAGATTCCGTGCACGGCGATCTTCGCAATCTCCGATATGCTGGCGATCGGTGCTGGGAAAGCCTTGTCTGATGCCGGATACAAGGTGCCGGAGGATATTTCTCTGGCAGGCTTTGATGGTGTGGAAATCGGGAAATATGTTATCCCGTCCTTGACGACTTTAAAGCAGCCGGTGGACAGCATGGCGAGAGAGACGGCCCGGATCCTGTTCGACATCATTGGGAAAAAGGCGAAGCACCAGCACTGCGTGTTCGACGGAGAACTGGTGGTGCGGGATTCTACTATGCCGAGGACTTAAACTATGCAGATACATGGTTTTAACAAGACAACTTTATTAGATTATCCGGAACATATTGCAGCCACTGTTTTTACAGGGGGCTGCAATTTTCGCTGTCCGTTTTGTCACAACGGGGAACTGGTGCTGGATCCCGGCTGCCAGCCGCTCATTCCGGAGGAAGAAGTACTCTCTTACCTGAAAAAAAGGCAGGGGATTCTCCAGGGGGTCTGCGTCACCGGCGGAGAGCCGACTCTGCAAAAGGATCTGAAGGATTTTTTACGCAAGATCAAGGAACTCGGATATTCGATCAAGCTGGATACCAATGGCTATATGCCGGGGGTATTGTGGGAATTGTTGCAGGAGCACCTGATTGATTATGTGGCGATGGATATTAAGGCTTCCAGGGATAATTATGCTCGGGCGGCGGGACTGCCGCATATAGATATCTCCCGCATCGAGGAGAGTATCGGCGTCCTGAAAAGCAGTGGCATCCCCTATGAATTCCGCACTACCGTGGTAAAGGGAATTCATACCGTGGCGGAATTTGAGAAAATCGGTAAATGGATTGCGGGATGCCCTGCGTATTATCTTCAGAATTACGAAGAGAATGAAAACTGCCTGTACCGGATGATACAGACAGCGGAATGTGACGATGTGAAACCGGGCGGTGTAGATCCGTTCGGCGCATTTTCCAGAGAGGAACTGGAACAGATGGAGGAACTGGCCCGGAAATATGTGGGGAAAGTTATCCTGCGGGGCGTGGAATAGACGCTGTGCCTCCCAGCTACATAAGCTGTTGTATTTTTACAAACTCATCAAAGCGAGGTAAGGCCAGCGTGACTTTCCCGTATTCTTTGGAAATAATGACACCTTTTCTCTTTAAACGCTCACGATAGACAGAGAAAAGTTCAGATTTCATATCTAATCGCTCACGGAGAGCTTTTACCTGAGTCTCTCCGCTGAGAGACATTTCAGTTACGATTTTTTTATCCAGATCGGATAATTCCGACCATATTTTACTGTATACATATTCATCCAGATATTGGTCATATTCCGGCAAAATCTGTTCCAAAGTCTTTTTATCGCGATTTTCCCAGTAGAGATAACCAAGTACCTGAAAGGCAAAAGGATAGCCTTTGGTCAGTGAAGCCAGTTCTCCGGCAGCATCTATATCCAGAGAAAAGATATCCATATATTGTTTGCGGATAGCGGTATAATTGAGTGGCTCCAGGATTAATTTGGGTGCACGGTATAAAAAGGTCAGTACTTTATCATTTTGAAGATTATAAATATTTTCATATAATCCCGTCATCAGTAAAAAGATGGGATAGTCGTTTCGTAAAAAAATCTGAAAGGAGCTTGCAAAGATTCGGATATATTCGGAATTCGTCACTTCATCAACGCTGATCAGCAACCTTTTTTCACTTTTCTGGATATATTTCAACATGAGTTCCAGAGCGTTTTCGATATCCGTGACCGGAGCAGCGTTTTCAATGGATACTCCCAGACCAAAAGCAGAAAAGTCAAGTTTTGCATTAATGAACAGCGTGTGTAATTCGGGAATGCTGTAGATTTTTGCAGCAAGACTTTGCAGTAAATCTCTGGTAGGATTCAGTTCCACAACGATCCAGTCTTCTCTTTTTCGTAATTCCGAAGCAATATTTGTCATCATTACAGTCTTGCCAGAGCCACGGACACCGGTGATCATGTAGATCTGATTGGATGGAATCTCGGCACAAAAGCTTTCCAGAATTTGGTTTGTTTCCGTGAGACGGGAGATATATTGCAATGGTTTTTTTCCAAAAGATAACGTAAACGGATTGGCACTCATAATGAAAACCTCCTTTTCTTATATAAGTTTATATAACTTTTAAAATCTTATATAACTTTATATAAGTGTATATAACTTTGTAATTATTATATAAGTTTATATAACTTTTGGCAAGAGATATTGCGGCTATGGGAAATGAATGCAGAAGGGAAATGTAAACACTTACTATTCCTAAATAGACATTTCATGAGAAAATGTGCATATTTTATAAAAAATAAATGTTGCGCAAAAATAATAGCTAAAATTTGCTCAAAAAATATAGGAATAACTTCCAAAAATATTCAAAATACACAAAAACAGTTTACTAATGTGAAGTGATAGTGCTAATATACAGTACATAGTGTTGTAAGAGCTTACAAATGTAATCGTTTACAACAAAGCGCAAGAACAGAAAACAGTGCAAAAAATTACGGAGATTAGAGCGCTACCGTAAAAAAATGGGAGGATTGTATGAGTCGATGTAAGAGAAAAAGATTTCTGGCATTTATGTTGACCGTGGCTATGTTGCTGGGTGTCATGCCGGTGGATCTGCTGGGCGGTATTGCCAGTGTGAAGGCTGCGGAGACGGTCCATGAGGTGAACTTTACAAAGCTACCTGTAGAAGGAAAAAAAGATACGGATCCATTTACAAATGATATGATGGCAGACAGCTATTATGCACTTGTTGGAAGTGCAATGTGTAGATTAAACAGTGAAGCAACAAAAGTAAAAGCTGTTGAACTGTCAAATAAGGAAGGAAAATCTGCCATAAATTTTACGGTTAGTGGAACGGCAACCTTGGAAGTGAAATTTAGTAGTACTGGTGGTGGAAAAACCTCGAAACTGGCATTAAAAAAAGATGGAACACAGATAGCAGATTCTGTGAAGGAAGCTACAGGAACAACTGGTGAAACAGTAACTTACTCGAACCTTGCTACAGGTACTTACTCAATCATTAGTGCAGAAGGATTTACGGAGAGAAGCGTTCGAATCATAAGTATTAAGGTAACAGAGACATCGCAGGATGTTCCCGCAGGTGCAACCGTTTCTGGTAACATTGCAGTTGTAGATAACACGAACGGATTGGTGCAGGAAGGCCAAAAGGTTAGCCTGACCGCAGCAGAGAACAAAGATACAGTAGAGTTAGCTGTAGGAGTTGAAAATGAGGATATTACCTTGAGTGCCGGAACTAAGTACAACATCGTTGCTCCGAACGAGAATGTCCGCGCTGTTGCAGAAGACGGTAAGACCACCATTACCACCGGTACGGAAGCTTTTAGCACTACCATTACCTTAGGTAAGGCAAAAGTAGAAGCACTGGTAAAACTGGCAGAAGGTTCTGAACTGGAGAATGGTGCGACTTTAACATTGATCAATACAGCAGATGCTGGTGATACTGTTCAGCTGACACCTAATGGAACAGTACCCCTTAAGGTAGGTGCAACCTACGAGATTTCTACGAGTATGGCATTAGCTGATGCGAAAGTAAATGGTGAAAAAACGGTTACTGTTACAGAAGAAACTACAGAGCTGATCATTTCTATAGAATCCACACAGGTAGCGACAACGATCACTGTGAAAGATGCAGATGGTCTGCTGGGTGATGGAGCGGTGACATTGACCAATATGAAAGATACTGCCGACGTACATAGCTTTAAGAGTGGAGAAGCAGTATCTCTGACGATTGGAGAGGTATATAAAGTAAGCTGCGCAGTAAACAACGCAATTATTAAGATCAATAACAGTACAATATACAAAGCGTCAAGAGAAACTACAAATGCAAATGTGGTTATAAGTGCAAAAGATGCAGATTTGCATGAACTGGATCTGAGCGGTGGACTGTTAAAAGGACAGACCTATGAAGGCGGTATTTCTGTTCTGGCAGATATGCCTTATACATCGAATACGTTAGAGGCATGTGGTGTTTTATATGAGGGAACCGTACAGACCCCGAAAGAGAATCCTTCACCAAATAATGGAGCAATCCCTACTACCGGTGCTGCGGTGAAACTGGTTGCAGAAAAGGCGGGTAAGCTGAAGGTTACAGTATCCCTTGTAAGCAAAGTTTACTATTTCCTGGAAGAGACTGCAAACGGTCCCAAGGAAGTATTGAAATTTGATAATACAACAAATACACAAACTGGTGGAAAGGTTCTGATTCTTCCGGTAGAAGCAGGAAAAACTTATTATTTATATACACACGGATCCAAAATCAAGATGTATGGAATTACCGTAGATTACAGAACGTCTCTGGATTGGAACAAAATCGAGACTCCCGTACTTGGAACTCCTTCTGTAAAGGGAGGAACAATTTCTGTTCCTTACACTGCACAGGTAGGTGGAATTTATGCAGAGACCTTGGATGTGACTATGTACGATGCAAATGGTAAGGCGGTAAATAAACAGTCTATAACTGCCGAAGGAGAATCCGGAGTAGCAGAATTTACACCGGCAGCATCCGGTACTTACAGCTTTAAAGCAGAGCTGATCCGTACCGGCGAAGCTTCTAAGGTAAGTAATACGACAACCAGCGTTAACTTTGTCCTTCCTATGGCAACTCCCGCAGGCTTAAACGCCGAGAACAAAGGCCATGGCAACGTGAAGCTGACCTGGCAGGCTGTTCCGGAAGCGGAGAACTACACAGTATATGTGGATGGCAAGGTATATGCAGAGGGTGTGACAAAGTTATTACAGAAAATTTCAGGACTGACCGTAGGACAGGAATATACTTTCGGAGTTGCGTCAGTCAGAGGAAATGATATTTCCAAACCGGCAGAGGTGAAATTAACGATAACAGAAGATGCAGTAAAGACCTGGAATTATTCCGCATTCGGTTCCAGCGTAGATACGATGTCAGAAGGCGGCAAGAACAATGGTTTCAGCGGAAGTTATGATACCCAGGATCTGAAAGTATGGAGTATGAACAGCAAGGGTAAGCTGGTACCGAACTCCACCGATGGTGTGGCATTCTACTATACCACCATTGATCCTGAGACAGAGAACTTTACGCTGTCCGCAGATGTAACCGTAGATAGTTGGAAGTTTACCAATGGTCAGGAAGGCTTCGGCCTGATGGTAGCAGACCGTGTGGGAGAGAACGGTTCCGGTAATTCTTTCTGGAACAACTCTTATATGGTAAGTGCGACCAAGGTGGAATATTTCTGGGATGCAGAGGCCGGTCAGGTATCTGATGCCGGAGATAAGTACACCATGAAGCTGGGTGTCGGATCTCAGGAGAAAATCGGTGTAACACCGGAGAATCTTGCGGCAGACACTGTAGTAGATGATTTCCAGACGGCCATGAGAACACTTGAGACCAGTGCCGTAGCAAGTGGGCAGGGTGCCGGAACTTATAATATGGTAGGCGGATATGAGGCAGCATTAAAGGATATCACAGATGTCAATCCACAGACAACCTTCCATATGACGATCCAGAGAAACAATACCGGATATTTCTTAAGCTATACCAATGCAGCTACCGGAGAGACCGTGACCAACAAATATTACCACGGTGACAACGGTGATGAACTGACCAGACTGGATGAAAACAATATTTATGTAGGCTTCTATGCTTCCAGAAGTGCTAAGGTAAGCTTCAGCAATATGAGCCTGACCACAGTGGCTCCGGAAAACGATGCACCTGCAGAAGCAAGACCGATTACTTATGTAACCCCGAACTTCAGCATTGAGTCTGCCAAGGTTGCCAACAATGCAAACTATGAGATGGTATACTACGGCAATGCCGATGGCGTTCTGAGTATTACGAACAGCAAGGGGGAGGCAGTGGTATCCGGACAGCATGTGGATGCCAAGACCAAGTTCCGTGTCAATACGGTTCTGGAGCAGGGCAGCAATACTTTTGCAGTGGAGTTCACACCGGATGCAGATTACAAGCCTGCAAAGTATTCTCTTTTAAGCAGTTATGATACTGTGAAATTTGATTTCAACGTAACCTATAATGTAAAAGACAGAAGTTATATTTATGTAAGTCCCGACGGCAGAAGCTATGGAAGCGGTGCAAAGGATGATCCTGTAGATATTTATACCGCAGTGAAGAGTGCTGCTCCCGGACGGACGATCCTGTTAAAGGGCGGAACTTATGCACTGGACAAGACAGTCATTGTAGAAAGAGGTGTTAACGGAACCGCAGATGCGAAGATTTACATGATCGCAGATCCGGAAGCTGCCACACGCCCGGTACTGGATTTCCAGGGAAGATGTGCAGGTATGATCCTGGCAGGCGATTATTGGTATTTCCAGGGATTTGATGTTACGAGATCCGCAAATGCGCAGAAGGGTATTCAGGTATCCGGAAGCTACAACACTGTGGACAACGTAATGACCTACAAAAATGGTAATACCGGTCTTCAGATCAGCAGATATAAGAGCACAGATAACTGGGAAGACTGGCCGTCCCACAACCTGATCCTGAACTGTACTTCTTATCTGAATGCAGATGCGGGATATGAGGATGCGGATGGATTTGCGGCTAAACTGACGGTAGCAGACGGCAACGTATTTGACGGATGTATTGCAGCATACAATGCCGATGACGGTTGGGATCTGTTCGCCAAGGTAGAGACCGGAGCTATCGGTCAGGTGGTCATTCAGAACTGCGTGGCATTCAAGAACGGTTATGCACTGGATGAGAACGGACAGGAAGTAGATGCCGGTAACGGTAACGGCTTCAAGATGGGTGGTTCCAGCATCAGCGGACATCATATTTTGCGCAACAGTGTATCATTCGGCAATAAGGCAAAGGGTATTGATTCCAACAGCTGTCCGGATATTGAGGCATATTCTTCTACCAGTTATAACAATGAGTCCTTTAACGTGGCATTCTATACAAATGACGCAAAGAATACTGCATTTATAGCAAAAGGAATCCTGTCCTTTAAGGATAGCAGCAATGCAGCAGGGCAGACGGTTGCAGAACAGTTCAAACCGAAAGGAACTCAGGAGACCAGTGCCTACGAAAATGCAATGAACTATTATTGGAGAGGCGAGAACTCTACCAACAGTGAAGGAATAGCAGCTACAGCAGAATGGTTCCAGAACATGGATATGAACAGTGCAATCCACGGAGGCATTCGCAGAAATACGGACGGTACCATCAATATGAACGGTTTCCTGGCAGTGACTTCCGCAGTACCGGAAGGTGTTGGAGCCAGAATGACCGGAACCCCTTCTGCTGTATTTACGGTAGCGGCAGATGTGGTGAACAACGATGATGACGATGATGATGACAACAGCGGTTCTTCTGCAGCACCTGCAGTAGACTGGACGGATGTAAGCAACTCTGTACAGGATAAGGTGGCAGAGATGATGAAAAATCCTGCTATTGCAAGTGTCAACATGAACTTTGTATGCAGCGGTGAAGTCAAGGTGCCTCAGAATGTACTGAATACCATTAAAGGTACGAAGCTGACGGTGGCATTCCACAGCGGAAACGGTGTGGCACTGAGCATCAGTGGACAGGATCTGAAGAATAAAGATCTGTCAAAGATTCAGAATATTGATCTGACAGTAGACCAGACGAGCAACACAATCCCGGCAAATGTGGTATCCGCAAAGTCCGGAACCGTGAACAGACAGCTGGGTATCAGAGATACCGGCAGCTTCGGAGTGAATGTCAACATTCATGTAAATGTAGGCAAGGACAATTCCGGCAAGAGTGCAAACCTGTATCGCTATAATACAGAGAAGGGACGCCTGGAGTATTGCGGATCCTTTACCATAACTTCCACCGGACAGTCCATGTTCGCATTGAAGCGCGGCGGCAATTATCTGGTAACTGTTACTGACCGCAGACCTTCCGAGAGCATCTGGTATACAGAGGGCGGTTATACGGTAAAGAGTGGTGATACGCTTTCCAGGATCGCTAAGAGAAATCACATGACTCTGGCACAGTTGCTTCGCAGAAATGTACAGATTACAAACCAGAATGTGATCAGAGTTGGTCAGAAACTGAATCTGGACTGATCGTAAAAACTGTAAGAGATAGAGAAAAAGGACAAGACGGGAAACTGAAAAACGAGAAAACGGATGGCTTGGGAGGGCCATCCGTTTTTTGTGTATACGATGAGTCAGCCTACTCGATTGGAAATATTTTATTGCACCTGATTGGGGCTCTTCTTTCCACTTTCGAAATCCAGAGCATTCTGCAAGGTAGTCTCTGCAATGGCTTCCAGTGCTTCTTTTGTGAAAAATCCCTGATGGGATGTGATCATGACATTGGGGAAGGACAAAAGCCTTGCAGTGGTAGAATGCTCCAGAATCTCATCGGAACGATCCTCGAAGACGTTTTTCGTCTCTTCTTCATAGACATCCAGACCGACCCCGGCGAACTTGTGCAGGCGGATGCCCTCGATAAGATCCTCGGTCTTGACCAGAGCACCCCGGGAAGTGTTTACCAGAATGACGCCATCCTTCATTTTCTTGATGGTGTCAAGCTGGATCAGGTGGTAGGTGGAATCCATCAGCGGGCAGTGAAGGGAGATCAGATCACTTTGCGCCAGTAATTCGTCTAAGGTCACATAGGTGACGAAATCTTTCAGATCCGGGTTCTCGTAGACATCGTAGGCGATGACTTTCATGCCGAAACCGTTACAGATCCGGCACATAGCTGCACCGATCCGGCCGGTTCCGATGATTCCGGCAATCTTACCATAGAAATTGAAGCCCATGAGTCCGGCGAGGCTGAAATCATTTTCCCGGACCTTGTTATAGGCTTTGTATAAGCGGCGGTTGCAGGCCAGAGCCAGAGCCATGGCATGCTCTGCGACAGCTTCCGGAGAATAACCGGGGACACGCATGACACATATGTCATATGCAGCTGCCTTTTCCAGATCCACGTTGTTGTATCCTGCGCAACGCAGCAGGACCAGGCGGACACCTTTTTCGTGGAGAATTTTTAATGTGGCTTCGCTCACATTGGAGCTGACGAAAGCACAGACGGCATCGAAGCCGTCAGCCAGAGCAGCAGTACGGGGATCCAGATCCGACCGGATGTAATCAATCTGGATGCCGGGAAATTTTTTCAGAGTTGCCTCGAAAGATTCTTTATCATAGCTTTTGGTATCATAAAATAATATTTTCATAACAGTCCTCCTCGGGTTGATTTTTATAGTATGTGTATTGTTATTTTTAATCATACTTAGATTTGGCTTTACTATAGCTCAAAATATGGGAATTGTCTATCATATTTAAAAAGTGAAATCGAGAAAAATTATAAAAATGATGCAGATATGATGCAATCGGCAGATATACTGGCATCAGGAGGCGAGGATTATGAAAAAAATATTTTTTGCAGCAGTATTTGCAGGAGCACTGTTAGGTTTTACATCTTGCGGAAACCGGGAGATGGTGACGGATCCGGAGATGGAGACAGTTATAGACAGCATCAAGGAGACACAGAGCGGTCAGACGACGGAAGAGACGACGGCCGGGACTGAGGAGACTTCGGAAGTGCCCACACAGACGGAACCGACAGAAGGCCAGAGTGAAATACAGGGAAGTGAATGGGTGCAGTTTACCACAGAGGATCACGAGGGTAGCAGTGATCCCGAAGACAAGACCAGAAGTTATACCTATTACTATCCAACAGTTACAGTGACGATTCCGGGCAATGAGACGGTGCAGATGAAGATTCAGAAAGAGCTGGATGAATATGTAGACAGTTTTGTAGAAGGAATCGAGAACGGGGAGTTTGGTACACTTTATGAGGATATGCCGGTGTATGAGCAGAGCTATGAGGATCTTACTTTCCGTGTGATCCGCGCGGATGATAAGGTGATCAGCCTGTCGTGGGGGCTGGAAGGGTATGATCAGGGGGCTCATGGATGGTATACCTTGTACTATATGAACTATTATACGCAGACCGGAGAGAGAATTACTTTTGACAGTCTGGGGAGCGGATTCCGCGACAAAGCACTGGAACTGGTGACAGCAAAGGCAGCGGAAATGCAGGCAAAGGAGGACTGCTTCTTTAACGATTACGAGAAGAGTATCAAACTGGTGGTGTTGGATGGTACGGAAGATTTGAATGCTATCTATCAGGAAATTTATGGGCCAGACATTGCAGGTACGGATAATGGCCCCGCAGACCCTACATTCTACATTACAGAGGATGGCTTTGTATTTGAATCCGGCCAGTATGTATTACAGTCCTATGCAGTTGGAATTGTTGACTTTGAGATTCCGGCAGCAGACTTCGGGGATGATCTCACAGCAGATATTTTTTAATGGAGTACAGGATGCTGGCGGGTATATTTGCAAAATATAGGACTTTACATGGGCGGGCACCGTGTATATAATAAGTACATCGGGAATGAGGTTCTCCCGGAAGCACAGGCTTCGAACCGCCGGAATTTGAACATACGAATTCGATTTGGCTGATGACTTCTGCAGAATATGCAGGGGACACCAGCCTTTTTGTTGGAATTCAAAATGTCCTGCTGCGAGAAAACGGAGGAATTTTTATGCTTACATCACTGGGACTGATCTTTTTACTGGGATTACTCATGGCGGCGGTCTGCCAGAGGATTCACCTGCCCCGTATTATCGGGATGCTGCTTACGGGTATTATTCTGGGGCCTTATGTGTTGGATCTGCTGGATGTGTCAATCCTGAATATCTCATCAGAACTGCGGCAGATCGCGCTGATCATCATTTTATTAAAGGCCGGATTATCATTGGATCTGAAGGATCTGAAAAAAGTGGGCCGCTCCGCAGTCATGCTGGCTTGTGTTCCTGCCACTTGCGAACTGTTGGCTTTTGTGATATTTGCACCCATGATCCTTAACATCAGCCGCGTGGATGCGGCAGTTATGGGAGCAGTTCTGGCAGCAGTGTCACCGGCAGTGGTGGTGCCACGGATGGTGCATCTCATGGAGAACAGCTATGGTACGGAGAAAAGCATTCCGCAGATGATTCTGGCTGGGGCTTCCTGTGATGACATCTATGTCATAGTATTGTTTTCCACTTTTGTTGGAATGGCACAGGGTGGACAGGTCAATGCCCTGGATTTTGTGAATATCCCGGTATCGATCCTGACGGGTGTGTTGTTCGGTGCATTGGTGGGTTGGCTACTGGGGCAGCTTTTTGAACTGTTGTACCGAAAGGGCAGTTATGTGCGCAATAGCATGAAAGTTATTATCATCATGGGTTTGTCCTTCTTATTAATGGATTTGGAAACCCTGTTAAAGGGGATCGTGGCGTTCTCCGGCCTGTTGGCGGTGGTGAGCATGGCCTGCGCGCTGAAAATACGGGCACCTAGGGAAGTCACCGGCAGACTGTCTGCTAAATTCGGTAAACTGTGGCTGGCAGCGGAGGTAGTGCTGTTCGTGCTGGTGGGCGCAGCAGTGGATATCCGCTATACTATGGAAGCTGGACTGGCAGCGGTGGGGATGATCCTGCTGGCGCTGCTGTTCCGTTCCGCCGGTGTAGCACTGTGCATGTTGGGAACGGATCTCAATAAGAAGGAGAGGACGTTTTGCGTGATAGCCTATCTGCCGAAGGCCACAGTGCAGGCTGCTATCGGCTCTGTGCCGTTATCGATGGGATTGTCCTGCGGCAAGATCGTTCTGTCCGTGGCTGTGCTGGCCATCCTTATCACAGCCCCGCTGGGAGCACTGGGAATGGATGCCACATACCGGAAGCTGCTTCAGAAAAATGGAGAAAATAATATCATTTGACAGCCACCCGGCACGTGATCGAGTCCCGGAAGGAAGCCGCAAAAACGTCCACAACATCTACACCATAAGAACCGCAGGCACGCTCTCACTCTGGCGCAGAACGTAGCGGTACATAATTGACCCCAATACGGTCAATAAGTACCGACGTCTGCTTACGGCCTGCTTGTCCTTATGGTGTAGATGTTGTAGCGCAAACTACGAATATCCAATGCAAAACCCCGGCAGCTACAACAACTGCCGGGGTTTTAAGGAGGATAGAAATCACTTTAAACTATGTTTATTAGAACTGTTAACCCATGGTAATGACTACATCGTATGCTTCCTTGCCCTTTTCGTAAGGAATAATGTGTCCGTCTACTGCCTTGCCGTCCACGGTCATGGATACGACACCCTTTTCCACGTTCTGCGGGTTTTTCACCTGAATGTGATAGATGCCCTCACGGAACTTACGGGTGATGGAGAAATCACCGAAGCCCTTGGGAATACAAGGATCTACGGACAAGCCCTGATGAGTGGGATATACACCCAGTATATATTGGGAGATATTTACGAAAGTCCATGCAGCAGTACCGGTCAGCCAGCTGTTCTTTGCCTCGCCGTAGAATTTTGCATCCTTACCGGCTACCATCTGGGAATATACATAAGGCTCGGTACGATGGATCTCACTGATATCCTCAATGTATGCGGGACAGGTCTTGCGGTAGATCTCGAAAGCTCTGTCACCTCTGCCCAGAACGGTCTCTGCGATGGATACCCAGGGATTGTTGTGGCAGAAGATACCGGCATTCTCCTTATATCCGGGGGGATAAGAGGATACTTCACCAAGTTCGAGGTGATACTCCGTGTATGCAGGTTGTAAGATCATGACACCATACTTGGTATCCAGTCTCTCTTTTACAGAATTCAATGCCTTTTCGGCAAGTCCTTCCTTCACACCGACACCGGCCAGTACGCAGAAGCCCTGAGGCTCAATGTAGATCTGACCTTCGCGGCATTCCCTGGAACCTACCTTGTGACTGTAAGCATCGTAAGCACGTACGAACCAATCGCCGTCCCAACCATCCTTCAGGATCGCATCGTACATTGCCTGTACTTCCTTGCGTGCGCGGGCTGCTTCGGCATCGTCACCCATCAGCTCGCACAGCTGAGCATATTCTTCGCCGTATTTTACGAACATACCGGCAATGAATACGGATTCTGCAACGGGTCCTTCACTGGGACCGAAGGTCTGGAAAGATTCTCCGGGATGAGCGGAGAAGCAGTTCAGGTTCAGACAGTCATTCCAGTCGGCACGGCCGATCAGAGGCAGATTGTGAGGGCCTTTGTGGTTGATGATATAGTCTAAGGAGCGTTTTAAGTGATCCATCAGAGGAGCAGCT
Source organism: Clostridium sp. AM34-9AC (assembly GCF_003480225.1). Taxonomy (NCBI): domain Bacteria; kingdom Bacillati; phylum Bacillota; class Clostridia; order Eubacteriales; family Clostridiaceae; genus Clostridium; species Clostridium sp. AM34-9AC. The sequence continues at coordinate 30,237 of NZ_QUIU01000025.1, read as the reverse complement.
ACGCTCATATCGTTGTCAAAAGGAACCATCTGGGTCAGGATGGAGGTATCGCCGGTCTCTCTTACATAAGCACTGGTACCTGCAATGAGCCACAGAGGATCATCATTGAAGCCACTGCCGATATCGGAGTTGCCTTTCTTGGTCAGAGGCTGGTACTGATGGTAAGCACTGCCGTCCTGGAACTGGGTGGAAGCGATATCAATGATACGCTCTCTTGCACGGTCCGGAATCAGATGTACGAAACCGAGCAGATCCTGACAGGAATCACGGAAACCCATACCACGGCCGATTCCGGATTCGTAATAGGAAGCGGAACGGGACATGTTGAAAGTAACCATACACTGATACTGGTTCCAGGTGTTGACCATACGGTTGACTTTCTCGTCAGCGGAATCTACCGTGTAGCGTGCCAGCAGCTGTTTCCAGTAAGCCTGTAATGCTGCAAAAGCCTCATCTACCTGTGCATCGGTCTGGTATTTTGCCAGCATTTCTTTGGCACGGGTCTTGTTGATCACACCGTAGGATTCCCATTTCTCGTCTTCGGGGTTCTCGATGTAGCCCAGAACGAAGATAAAGGTCTTGGTCTCACCGGCTGCCAGATCCACGTTGATCTGATGGGAAGCGATGGGAGACCAGCCGCTTGCCATGGAATTCGTGCACTTGCCGTTCTCTACAGCTTCGGGAGAATCAGCCCCCCTGTAAGCACCCAGGAAAGCATCTCTGCTGGTATCGAAACCGTCAATCTTCGTATTTACGGAATAGATCGCATAATGATTACGACGCTCACGGTACTCGGTCTTGTGATAAATGGTGGAATCCTGTACCTCGACCTCACCGGTGCTTAAGTTACGCTGGAAGTTCTTCATATCATCGTCAGCGTTCCACAGACACCACTCTACATAAGAGAATACGGACAGCTTCTTGTCCTCGGAGCTACCGTTGGTCAGGGTCAGCTGGGAGATCTCACAATTATCGTTCAGAGGAACGAAGGAGAGCACGGAAGCCTTGACACCGTTCTTGGAAGAGGTGAAGCGGCTGTAACCGATACCGTGGCGGCACTCGTAAGAGTCCAGTTCAGTCTTCGTAGGCTGCCAGCCGGGGTTCCATACGGTATCTCCGTCCTTGATGTACAGATACTTGCCGTTGATGTCGGCCGGTACGTTATTATAACGATAACGGGTCAGACGCAGCAGCTTTGCATCTTTATAGAAAGTATATCCGCCGCAGGTGTTGGATATCAGACTGAAAAACTCATTGCAGCCCAGGTAGTTGATCCAGGGAAGCGGAGTCTTGGGAGTGGTGATGACATATTCCTGATGCACATCATCAAAATGACCATACTTCATAAGAAAATCTCCTTCTTTCATGTTGTTGTATGTTGAGTGTTTGTTTTTTCGTTGCGGAGTGCTTAATGTTAAGTAAACGATTAAGTGCTCCGGATTTCTGATTTGTATTATACAGAAGCAAATGGAAAAATGCAATACGAATCTTGAAAAAGCCCGTAAAATGCGCAATGTATACAAAAACAGTGGGGAAACATGGGCAGAAGATACAAAATGAAAGAACCTTCGAAACACCGGTTTTACGAAACAAAATAATAGCAAACGTTATCGCACACTTTGCCTTTATATAGAAGAAACACAATCTATGTACAAGCCAAATGTACAAAACAGCCTATCTGAAATTGTTAATTATAGACAAAGTGGATACTTTTTTGAAAAAAACTGCAAAAAAGTATTGCAAAATGCTCAAAAGTGTTATATATTAAAACTACGAAAACGATTAAGTTACAAAACAGGTCGGACGGAATGACGAAGACATGGAACAGGAGAAAGATATGGCATCACTGAAAGACATTTCCAAGATTTGTGGAGTCTCCGTTGCAACTGTCAGCAAGGCACTGAACGACCACAAGGACATTGGAGAAGAAACAAAAGCAAATATCAGACGGGTCGCAAAGGAAATGGGATATTCCCCGAACCTTTCCGCAAGAGCTTTGAAGACGAACCGGACCTACGGCATCGGAGTCCTCTTTGCAGATGAAGCCAGAAGCGGTCTTACCCACGATTACTTTTCCAGTGTGCTGGACAGTTTCAAGAGGACGGCAGAGAAGAGCGGTTACGACATTACATTCATTAATAGCTGCAAGAACCGGCCGGATCGGATGTCCTACCTGGAACACAGTAGGTACAGAGGCTTTGACGGAGTGGTGCTCGCCTGTATTGATTTCGGAGATCCCGAAGTCATCGAACTGGTACAGAGTTCCATCCCGGTAGTCACCATTGACTACCTGTTCAACAATCGTATCGCAATCATGTCGGACAATGTTGCGGGAATGAAAGAACTGCTGGAGTACATATATAGTAGAGGACATAGGAAAATTGCTTATATTCACGGAGCAATGTCAGCGGTTACCTCGGGACGGTTGTCCAGCTTCTACCGGACGGCGGAACGTCTGGGACTGGATATTCCGGACGAGTATATCAGAGAAGCAGCTTACAGAGACACAACAACAACCTATCGTGTGACCAATGAACTGCTGGATCTCCCGAATCCACCGACATGCATCATCTATCCGGATGACTTTGCTTCTTTCGGAGGCATCAACGCTATCAGACAGAGAGGATTACAGATCCCTGAAGATATCTCGGTAGCAGGCTATGATGGCATACAGGCAGCAAGGCAGTTGGAGCCCAGACTGACCACAGTCCAACAGGACACAGAACAGATCGGCTGCCTGGCAGCCAGAGAACTGATCAGTCTCATTGAGAGACCCAAGACCACCATCATAGAACAGGTCATCGTACCCGGGAAAGTTGCTGAAGGCAAGTCGGTGGCCAGAATTCCGACAGACAATTAATCAGGCATTTATATGGAAGCGACGCAACCGCCGACATATGAATATAAATGCAACAAACACTTACAACAAACATTCAACAAAAAATGGGAGGAAACAAACATGAAGAAAAAAGTACTTAGTGCTTTACTTACAACTGCTATGCTTGCCAGCATGCTGGTAGGTTGTGGCAGCAGCAATGAAGCTCCTGCAGCATCCACCGATGCGGCACCCGCAGCTTCCACCGAAGCTAAGACCGAGGCACCTGCATCCACCGAGGCAGCAGAGCCTGCAGCAGCAGAAGAAGGCAAAGTCTTCAACATCTACTGCTGGAACGAAGAGTTCAAGAGCCGTCTGACAGATCATTATCCCGGATATGAAGAAGTAGACGGAACCACCGGTAAGATCGGTGACATCACTGTAAAGTGGAACATCACTCCTTCTGATGACAACGCTTATCAGAACAATCTGGATGAAACACTGTTAAAGCAGGCTGATGCAGCAGCTGATGACAAGATCGACCTGTTCCTGATTGAGGCTGACTACGCATTGAAATATGTTGATACCGACTACACAATGCCTGTTAAGGATCTGGGCATCACCGATGCAGATCTGGCTAACCAGTATCAGTACACCAAGGATGTTGTTACCGACTCCAACGGCAATCTGAAGGGTGTTTCATGGCAGGGCTGCCCCGGCGTTCTGATTTACAACCGTGAGGCTGCTAAGGCTGTTCTGGGAACCGATGATCCTGCAGAGGTTCAGAAGTCTGTATCTGATTGGGATACCTTCACCGCAACCGCTGAGAAGATGAAAGCAGCCGGTTACAACATGGTATCTTCCGTAAACGATACTTATCGTGTATACTCCAACAACGTATCCAGCAAATGGGTACAGGATGGCAAGATCGTAATCGATGACAACCTGATGAAGTGGGTTGATGACTCCAAGAAGATGGTTGACGCTAAGGAGACCGGTACCTTCGACCTGTGGTCTGATGACTGGAGCAAAGGCTTCTATCCCGATGGCAAAGTATTCTGCTACTTTGGACCCGCTTGGCTGATCAACTTCTCCATGGCAGCTGATACCGATGGATCTATCGCAAATCAGGGTGGCTGGGGCGCTACTGAAGGACCTCAGGGCTTTTTCTGGGGCGGTACTTGGATCTGCGGTGCTACCGGAACTGACAACGCTTCTCTGGTTAAGGATATCATCCTGAAGATGACCACTGATGAAGACATCATGAAAGAGATCGTTGTAGCTGATGATGATTTCGTAAACAACAAACCCGCTATGGAAGCTATGGCAGCAGATACCTCTTATCAGAGCAAGGTATTGGGCGGACAGAACCCTCTGGCTATGTTCTGCGCAGGCGCTGAGAAGATCGATCTGAGCAACCTGTCTGCATATGATCAGGGATGTAACGAAGAGTTCCAGCATGCTATGAAGAACTACTTCGATGGCAAGGCTTCTCTGGATGATGCACTGGATCTGTTCTACAAGGGTGTAGAAGAGAAGTATCCTGAGCTTACTCACTAATCCGAAATGATAAGCGAATAGCGAAATAATAAGGAATTGAGAACCGTGCCTGCCTGGCTGGTCAGGTAGGCACGGTTTTTCTCTCAAAATTCCCGGTTGGCAGAAGCTTTTTTCAGAAGAAGATAATTAAGAACAAAAAGAAGAGAGCTGCTGCGAGCCTGATCGGAAACAAAGAAAGGCACGAAAAACGTAAAGTCGCTAAGAGAGCATGACGGCAAAAGGGAGGAATCATTATGGCAAAGGTAAAACGCGGAAAGGTGGTACGCTATAATAAGTGGGGTTATATTTTCCTGATCCCCTTTGTAGTAGTGTATGTATTATTCCAGTTGATCCCGTTATTCAGGACATTTTATTACAGCTTTTTTGAAAATTATCGTTCCGGACTGACACAGATCGGACCGAATTTCATCGGATTTGGTAACTATGCAAAGCTGTTGTCCAATCCGGACCTGTGGATGTACACCAAGAATACATTGATCATGTGGGTACTGGGATTTGTACCGCAGATCATCATATCTCTGCTTCTGGGTGCATGGTTCTCGGATCCCAGCCTTAGATTAAAGGGACAGAGATTCTTCAAGACAGTTATCTATCTGCCGAACCTGATCATGGCTTCCGCATTTGCAATGTTGTTCTTCACGCTGTTCTCTGATGGTGGTCCTATCAATGAAATGCTGATGCAGATCGGAATCTTAAAAGAGCCATATCAGTTCCTTACAAACATATGGAGTACCAGAGGTCTGGTAGCATTGATGAACTTCCTGATGTGGTTTGGTAATACAACGATCCTCCTGATGGCAGGTATGATGGGTATCGATACTTCCCTCTTCGAGGCAGCCGAGGTAGACGGAGCAACCTCTACCCAGGTATTCTTCAAGATTACATTACCTTTGTTGAAGCCGATTCTGATCTACGTAATGATCACATCCCTGATCGGTGGTCTGCAGATGTTCGATGTACCTCAGATTCTGACCAACGGTAAGGGCGATCCTATGAGATCCAGCATGACCCTGATCATGTACCTGAACAACCATTTGTACAGTAAGAACTACGGAATGAGTGGTGCGTTGTCTGTAATGTTGTTCATTATCACAGGTATCCTGAGCTTGATCGTATTTAAGTTCTCGAACGGCAAACAGGATAAGTAGGAGGTGGCAGAAATGTTGAGCGTAGAAACAAACGAGACAAAAAAAGGTCTGGGCATTCATGCCAGAAGAGCACTTGCATATATCGTACTGGTTATTATGAGTTTTCTCTGCCTGTTTTGGTTCTATATACTGTTTGTAAATGCAACCAGATCCAAAGGCGAGCTGACACAGGGATTTACCCTGCTGCCCAGCACACATCTGATCCAGAACTGGAAGGGTGTCATGGCAGGAACCCTGCCGGTAGTCAGAGGTATGATCAACAGCCTTGTAGTAGCAACCTGCAGTGCTGTGCTGTGTACCTACTTCTCTACCATGACCGCATATGCGATCCATGTATATGATTTTAAGTTAAAGAAGTTCATGTTTACCTTTATCCTGGCAATCATGACCATTCCTACCCAGGTTACCGCACTCGGATTTATCCAGTTGGTAGCTGATATGAAGCTGGAGGATAACTTTATCCCCCTGATCATCCCGGCAATCGCAGCACCTGCTACTTTCTTCTATATGAAGCAGTACATGGAAAGTGCATTGCCCCTGTCTCTGGTAGAGGCAGCCAGAATCGATGGTTCCGGTGAGTTCCGTACATTTAATTCCATCGTATTGCCGCTGATGAAGCCGGCAATCGCAGTACAGGCGATCTTCACTTTCGTAGCGAACTGGAATAACTACTTCACACCGGCACTGGTTCTGCATGATGACAAGATGAAGACATTACCTATCCTGATCGCTCAGCTGCGTTCCGCAGACTTCCTGAAGTTTGATATGGGTCAGGTGTATGTAACGATTGCATTCTCTATCTTCCCTGTTATCATCGTATACCTGTTCCTTTCCAAGTACATTGTCCAGGGCGTGGCAATGGGAAGCGTCAAGGGTTAATATTTCGCCAGCAACATTCAATACATAAATCTCTCCTGAAAAGCGGCACTCTTCCCCGGAGTGGCGCTTTTCGCTTGCAAAAAAACGGGGAAACGGGTATAAAATAAAGAGAAGAGTGAACGTGTATTTTGAGGAAGAAAGAGGTAATTGCCATGCAGATGTATGAGGTGACAGCACTGGCACCGGAAGGACCGGAGGAAGTCTATCAGGCGATGGTGTTTGCAGAAGATGAAGATGATGCCTTGAACCAGCTGGAGGAACAGCTGAAGGAGCAGGGTATTGCCCATGGAATGTGTATGGCGGAAGAAGTGTAGTGTAAAGTGTGAAAAGAACTTCTAATCACTCAGAGCAAAGGCTCTTTCGCGAAGAAGTTCTATGTTTCACACGCAAATTTGCGCCAATGCGCAAACTTTGCAGGTTATGGAAGGATGTGAGTGTTGCAAATGGAAAATTCCTATCGTTTTTTTGAGAATAAAGATTGTAAATATTTCCCTTGCCACAAGGGACTTGCAGATTTCAACTGCCTGTTCTGCTACTGCCCCATGTACCGCTTGGAGCACTGCCCCGGGAATCCCAGGTATTTCGAGAAAAATGGCAGACGGATCAAGGATTGCTCGGGCTGCACCTTCCCACATGATCCGGAGCATTATGATACGATCATGCAGATTCTGCGGGAGGCATAACACATTTTTCTGGAAAATAAACACGTTTTTTTGCATATTTTTCTAAAACTAAAAGCCGATAGTCTGTTTTGACAGATTACCGGCTTTTTATGTGCGGAGACGGTGGGATTTGAACCCACGTGCCCCGGAGGGCTAACGCATTTCGAGTGCGCCCCGTTATGACCACTTCGATACGTCTCCAAAAGATTACAACGTAGATTATTTTATCTGAAAAATAACCGTTTGGCAAGGGGAGAAACGAAAAAACCTAGTAGTTTCTATTGTTTGCGATGGCATTTACCGCCTGATTTGAAAAATTATTTCTGCAGGCGGTAGTTTTTGCAAATTTTCCGATGGAAACCACCGGATTTTACCGCCTGGCAAGGGAATTACGCTTTTGTAGCAGTATTTTTCCGGGAAAAGGATCTTTTGCAATGAGATTATTACTGCTTACGTGATGATAATAAGTTTGTAAGCGGTAATAATAAAAAAAAGATGTTGACAGAACAACATCAGCGTAGTATATTGCAGATAAATACTTTGATAGTCAAAACAATTTGAAATGAAAGGCAAACACGCCGGAGACGACAAAGTAGTAAAGCAAGGTATCAGAAACACAATAATGAAATGCATAAGGAGAGCAAAAACATGTTAGAAAAAGTAGCAGCCATCATCAGAGAACAGTTAAACCAGGAGAATGTAGAAATCACGGAGGCGACCCGTTTCAAGGAGGATCTGGAAGTGGATTCCCTGGATCTGTTTGAACTGGTAATGGCATTTGAAGAGGAATATGGTGTGTCCATTCCTTCCGAGGAATTGGAAAATATGGCAACAGTAGGTGATGTTATCAGATATATTCAGGAGCAGGCATAAGGACTGCATATCTGCCGGAATGCAAGAATCCGCAGGCATCAAAAGCCCCCGACTTTGATACCTACAGATTGCTTCGTGCTACGCACTCCTACGTCTCCGCTCCGCTTCGGTCCGTGCTAGACATGTGCCACTGGCACATAGCACCTTACCCAATATTCGCATATCGTGGGATTATCATCCCCATTTATGCTCATATCGGGGCGGGTCCTAAGGTCTTTCACCCACTTATGAGCAAGCTCATGTGGGCTTAGACCTTTTGACCCTGGTATCATCAGAATATGTAATATAACGCAGAATGACGAGAAGGATCAGAAAGACAATGAAAACAAAGATCACGGAACTTCTACAAATAGAATATCCTGTTTTCCAGGGCGGTATGGCCTGGGTGGCAGAACATAAGCTGGCGGCAGCGGTATCAAATGCCGGAGGCTTAGGCATCATCGGTGCCGCTTCCGCTCCGCCTGAGGTCGTCCGGGAGGAAATTCGCAAATGCAAAGAGCTGACCGACAAGCCCTTCGGCGTGAATATCATGCTGCTCAATCCCAACGCAGAGGAAGTAGCGAAGATCGTTGTGGAAGAAGGAGTACAAGCGGTAACGACAGGTGCGGGAAATCCCGGAAAATTCATGGAGCTGTGGAAAAATGCCGGAGTGAAGGTCATCCCGGTGGTGGCAAGTGTAGCTATGGCGAAGATGATGGAGCGGGCAGGAGCAGACGCCGTAGTGGCGGAAGGCATGGAGAGCGGCGGACATATCGGTTCCACCACGACCATGGCGCTGGTTCCGCAGGTAGTGGATGCGGTATCTATCCCGGTGATCGCAGCTGGAGGTATCGCCGATGGCAGAGGCATGGCGGCGGCTTTTATGCTGGGAGCGGAAGGTATCCAGATGGGCACCCGGTTCGTCGCATCAAAGGAATCCATCGTCCATGAAAATTATAAGAATCAGATCATCAAGGCAAAGGATATTGATTCTGTAGTGACGGGAATGTCTACCGGACATCCGGTGCGTTCTTTACGTAATCAGATGACCAGGGAGTATCTGAAGCTGGAAAAAGAGAATGCCGATTTCATGGAACTGGAAAAGCTGACGCTGGGATCTCTCAGGAAGGCAGTGCAGGACGGAGATACCGTAAACGGAACACTGATGGCGGGACAGATTGCAGGCTTGATCCGCAGAGAACAGACCTGCCGTGAGATTATTGAAGAAACAGTGCAGCAGGCGCAGGAGTGCATAGCGGCACAAGGACAGCATAAATAAAATATAGCGACAGGTAACCGCTGACAACAGATTTCGAACAGCGACAGGCGGCGTAGTTATATGGAAAACGGCGCATTATAAAAAATGTGCTGTAACCGAGGAGAACAATAGCATCACATAGTAATTAGGAGAGGACAAAATGAGCAGGATCGCATATTTATTCCCGGGACAGGGCTCCCAGTACATAGGAATGGGCAAGGAGTTCTATGATACTTACCCGGAAGCACAGGCGGTATGGAAGCTGGCAGACAAGGTGCTCCAGAATCTGTATTGGCAGGATAAGCGGGAAGTACAGGCGGAAAGCGGACATCCGTACTCCATGGAACAGCTGACCTTTGAAGAAAATCCTTATATCAACATTACGGAATACACACAGATCGCCATGCTGACCATGGAAGTGGCAATTCTGAAAGTATTGGAGGCAAAAGGACTGAAAGCGGAGATAGCAGCAGGCTTAAGCCTGGGAGAATATGGGGCGCTGGCTGCCGCTGGTGTGATGGAGCTGCCGGATCTGTTCCGGATCATCCGGATGCGTGGTATCTATATGCAGGAGGCCTATCCGGAAGGCGGAGCCATGGCAGCAATATTAGGACTGGACGGAGATACCGTGGCAAAAATCTGCGGACAGACAGCAAAAGAAACCGGCAAAGTTGTCTCGGTGGCAAATTATAACTGCCCGGGGCAGATCGTGATCACCGGAGAGGCAGATGCGGTAGCGGCAGCATCGGAAGCGTTGAAGGAAGCAGGTGCAAAACGTTGTATCCCCTTAAAGGTCAGCGGACCATTCCATTCAGCTTTGCTGAAAACTGCGGGAGAACAGCTGGCAGAAGAATTGAAAAGCGTCAAGCTGTCAACCCCTTGGATTCCTTACGTGTCCAACGTAACAGCGGATTATGTGACAGATGCGTCACAGGTTGCGGAACTGCTGAAACAACAGGTATCCAGTCCCGTTCATTTCACCCAGAGCGTAGAGCGGATGATCGCAGATGGCGTGGACACTTTCATAGAGATCGGCCCGGGGAAGACACTCGGCAGCTTCGTACGGAAAATTGACAGAAATGTCAAAGTATACAATATCGAGAAACCGGAGGATCTGGACCGGGTGATGGAGGAACTGGCATGTTGACAGGAAAAAATCTGACAGGACAAGTTGCTATTGTCACAGGGGCATCACGGGGCATCGGAAAAGCAGTGGCACAGGCACTGGCAGCAGAAGGAGCCACGGTGATCATTAATTATAACGGCTCTGCAGAGGCGGCGGAAGCAGTGGCGGAGGACATCCGAAGCCAAGGCGGCATGGCGGAGACTGTGAAGTGCAATGTTGCGGATTTTGCAGAGAGTGAAGCCTTTGTAAAGGCAGTAACAGAGAAATACGGCAGAGTTGACATCCTTGTCAATAATGCCGGAATCACACGGGACAATCTGATCGTGCGGATGACGGAAGAAGAATTCAATGCAGTCCTGGATACGAACCTGAAAGGCGCATTTCACATGATCCGGCATCTGACGAAGACCTTTATGAAGCAGAGATATGGGAAAATCATCAATATCTCTTCTGTCAGTGGCATCGTCGGGAATGCAGGGCAGGCTAATTATTCTGCCTCCAAAGCGGGACTGATCGGTCTGACGAAAAGTGTAGCGAGAGAACTGGCATCCCGGAATATCTGTGTGAATGCCGTGGCACCCGGATTTATCCGGACAGATATGACAGATAAGCTTCCGGAGGCGGTACAGGATAATGCGGTTGGACAGATCCCGCTTAAGAAAATGGGAAGACCGGAGGATGTCGCACAGGCGGTTCTGTTCCTGGCAGGAGATGCCTCGGACTATATTACCGGCCAGGTGCTGTGCGTGGACGGCGGTATGGCAATGTAAAAAATACCTCCGGCAACAGTAAAGCAGAATAGAAAATATGTCCGCTAACAGTACAGCAGGATAGAAAATAAGTCAGGACGCGAGGGAGTATATCACGTATGGGTAAAAATAGAAGAGTTGTAGTAACAGGCATGGGAGCTATCACTCCGATTGGAAACAGCGTAGAGGAATTCTGGAATGGTATCAAAGAGGGCAAGACCGGATTCGGTCCTATCACCTATTTTGATACTGCGGATTACCGTTGTAAGCTGGCGGCGGAAGTGAAGGATTTTGATCCCGCACAATATATGGACAAAAAATCCGCCCGCAGAATGGAGCAGTTCTGCCAGTTTGCTGTGGCGGCTGCCGGACAGGCCATCTCGGATGCGGGTCTTACTATGGAACAGGAAGATCCTTATATGGTGGGCTGCAGTGTAGGAAGCGGCATCGGAAGCTTACAGGCCATGGAGCGGGAATATGACCGCCTGAAGGAAAAAGGCCCCGGCAGGGTAGGCCCCATGCTGGTGCCTCTGATGATCTCCAATATGGCAGCAGGCAATGTCAGCATTGCCTATGGGCTGAAGGGCAAGAGCCTGAACGTGGTCACTGCCTGTGCAACCGGTACACATTCCATCGGAGAAGCATACCGTACAATCCAGTACGGTGATGCGGATGTAATGATAGCGGGAGGAACGGAAAGCTCCATTACCCCCATCGGAATTGCCGGATTTTCAGCACTGACAGCGCTGTCATTTAGTGAGGATCCGGAACGGGCATCTATTCCTTTTGACAAGGAGAGAAACGGCTTCGTCATGGGAGAGGGTTCCGCTATCGTGGTACTGGAAGAGCTGGAGCATGCAAAGAGGCGCGGGGCGAAGATCTATGCGGAACTGACCGGCTACGGCTGTTCTTCGGATGCTTATCATATTACCTCCCCTGCGGAGGATGGCAGCGGAGCAGCCACCGCCATGCTGAATGCCTTAAAAGACGGCGGGGTGGCACCGGAGGAGCTTACTTATATTAATGCCCACGGAACCAGCACCCATCATAATGACCTGTTCGAGACCAGAGCGATCAAGCTGGCATTTGGAGAACATGCATATGACCTGAAGATCAATTCCACCAAATCCATGGTGGGACATCTTTTAGGAGCAGCAGGTGCAGTGGAGTTTGTCACCTGCGTAAAAGAAATTCAGGAAGGCTATATCCACCGCACCGTGGGACTGCGTGAGACGGAGGAGGAACTTGATCTGAATTACTGCCGGGACAGCTACAAAGAAGAGGTGCCCTATGCATTGACCAATTCGTTGGGCTTCGGCGGACATAATGCGAGTCTGTTGTTGAAGAAGTACACAGAATAACCGCAGCAGATGTTCAAGACACAGGATAGAAGGCAGAGCATCAACGAGGACGATTGCACAATGCGAGGAAGTAGTTGATACGACAGCATTCGCGGAACGGAGGAACAATGTCAGTTTATAATACACAGGAAATCATGGAGATTCTGCCCCACAGACATCCATTTCTGCTGATCGATACTATCGAGGAGCTGGAGCCCGGTGTGCGGGCAGTGGGACGAAAAAATGTGACCTTTAACGAACCGTATTTTGCCGGGCATTTTCCGGGGAACCCGGTGATGCCGGGCGTGTTGATCATGGAAGCACTGGCACAGACAGGGGCTGTAGCAATTCTGTCTTTGCCGGAGCATCGTGGTAAGACCGCTTATTTTGCAGGAATCGACAAGGCAAAATTCAAACAGATGGTGCGCCCCGGAGACACCTTGGAGCTGGAGACCACCATTATCCGCAGTAAGGGACCGGTGGGTGTCGGGGAAGCGATCGCCACGGTAAACGGAAAACTGGCAGCGAAGGCAGAACTTACCTTTGCGTTGAAATAAAAATAGTCTGCGGAAGTGATTTCTTATGGGTGGGACAGAGAGATAAAAGTGACGCAGAATAAGAGGTGCAGGTATGGGAAGTGTAGATACAGAAACAGAGATCAAATGCCCGAAATGTAAGAAAATGATAAACAGAGACCGGGCAGCGAAAAATAAATATGTCTGCTATGAGTGTGGTTATTATTTCCGGGTGAAGACCCACAACCGGATCCGCATGGTGGCAGACCGGAAAAGCTTTCAGCCCTGGTTCGAGGAGATAGAAGAGAGCAATCCACTGAAATATGAGGGCTATGAAGAAAAGCTGTCGGAGGCCAGGGAAAAATCCGGCGTAAAAGAAGCTGTGACCGTAGGTGAATGCGAGATCTACGGGGAAAAGGCTGTGATCGGCATCTGCGAATCCAAATTTATGATGGGCAGTATGGGTCATGTGGTCGGCGAGAAAGTCACCCGGGCTATAGAGAAAGCTACGGAACGGAAACTACCGGTATTTTTGTTCTGCTGTTCCGGCGGTGCGAGAATGCAGGAGGGAATCGTGTCACTGATGCAGATGGCAAAAACCTCCGCAGCGATCAAACGGCATGGAGAAGCAGGACTTCTCTATGTGACGATCTTGACAGATCCCACCACAGGTGGTGTAACGGCCAGTTTTGCTATGCTGGGAGATGTGATCATGGCGGAACCGGGAGCCTTGATCGGCTTCGCAGGACCGAGAGTTATTAAGCAGACTCTGGGACAGCGCCTCCCTGATGGCTTCCAGACAGCGGAATTTTTGCAGGAGCATGGTTTTGTGGACGGTATCGTCCGCCGGGAGAATCTGAAGAAGACCTTATATTTCCTGATCACGACGCATCGGTGCAGTGAGGGGAATTATGCGGATTTTAAGAAAAATTTTGACTTCCATTTTGAACCTACGGAGATCGTGAAGGAGCGTTCATTCCTGACACTCCCCAGAACGGCATGGGAAAAGGTCAAGACTGTCCGGAGAGTGGACAGACCGGCAGCGACCGATTATATTCCCTACATTTTTGATTATGTGGTGGAGGCTCACGGAGACCGTTATTATGGGGATGATAAAGCACTGGTAGGTGCAGTGGCATTCCTGGACGGGCAGCCGGTGACAGTGCTGGCAGATGTGAAGGGCAAGGATTTTGCGGAGTGTGCCAGACGCAATTACGGTATGCCCATGCCGGAGGGGTATCGTAAGGCACTGCGTCTGATGAAGCAGGCGGAGAAATTCAACAGACCCATTATCAGCTTTGTAAATACGCCGGGAGCTTTCTGCGGCGTGGAGGCGGAGGAGAGAGGCCAGGGCGAGGCCATTGCCCGGAATCTGCTGGAGATGTCAGCCTTAAAAGTACCGGTATTGTGCATCCTTATCGGAGAAGGAGGCAGCGGCGGGGCACTGGCTACAGCGGTAGGCAATGAGGTATGGATGATGGAAAATGCCACATACTCGATCCTGTCTCCCGAAGGCTTTGCTTCTATATTATGGAAGGATGCTGACCGTGCCAGAGAAGCCAGTGAGGTCATGAATATTACATCCGAGGATCTGAAACGCCTCGGTGTGATCGAGCGGATCGTACCGGAATACGGTGGGGCAGACCAAAGTACCGTGGAAGCCATAGGCGGGTATCTCAAGGAACATATCAAGGAATTTCTGCAAAAATATACCGGCATGACCGGTGAACAAATCGCAGAGGAACGTTATGAAAGGTTCCGCAAGTATTAAAGCGGTAACGAGAGGTGATGTGGGATGAAGCACGGAAAAATGATCCTGGGGGAATTACATGCAGATATTCCCGTGATCCAGGGAGGCATGGGTGTGGGAATCAGTCTGTCCGGGCTGGCCGGAGCAGTGGCAGCTGCCGGTGGGATCGGCATCATTTCTACTGCCCAGATCGGTTTCCGGGAGCCGGATTTTGACAGAGATCCCATCGCCTGTAATCTGCGTACTATCGGAAAAGAAATAGAAAAAGCAAGACAGACCGCAAGAGGCGGTATCGTCGGTGTCAACATCATGGTGGCAACGCAGCGTTACGAGGATTATGTCAGGGCAGCAGTGCTGGCAGGTACCGACTGCATTATCTCCGGTGCGGGACTGCCGCTGGATCTGCCCGGAGTCGTGGCAGAGACGGAAAACGGAATGCCCGGGCGCAGCCACCGGACGATGCTGGCTCCGATCGTGTCGAGCACCCGTGCCCTGTCGGTCGTCACGAAATACTGGATGAAAAAATACGACAGAAAGCCGGACTTTCTCGTGGCAGAGGGACCGTTGGCAGGAGGACATCTGGGATTTAAGCGGGAAGAACTGGATGCTTACACACCGGAGAACTATGAGAGAGAACTTACGGCAATGATCCGGCAGGCAGCAGAACTGGAAATTCCACTGATCGCTGCAGGCGGTATTTATGACCGGAGGGATCTGGAGCATTGCCTGTCCCTCGGGGCTGCGGGGGTACAGATGGGAACTCGTTTTGTGACCACCGAAGAGTGTGATGCAGCAGATGCATACAAGCAGGCATATCTCAGCGCACGGAAAGAAGATATTGTCATTGTGAAAAGCCCTGTGGGAATGCCCGGCAGAGCTATACAGAATGCTTTTCTGGAAAAAGTGGCAGCTGGAGAACGGTTTATGACCGGATGCAGACATTGCATTAAGACCTGCGATCCGAAGACAGCACCGTATTGCATCACCCGAGCATTGATCAATGCGGCAACGGGAGATGTGGATAACGGACTGTTGTTCTGTGGCAGCAATGCCTGGCGGGCGCAGAAAATAGAAAGAACAGTGGATATCATGGAGGAAATGGCGTGAGGACCATAAGAATCACCGGAACCGGAAGTGCGCTTCCGGGGAGGATCGTTACAAATAAAGAATTGGAGCAGATGGTAGAAACCTCGGATGAATGGATCCGGGAGAGAACCGGTATCGGTGAGCGTCATGTGTCTGTGGGCGAAACGGTTGTGACACTTGCGTCAGAAGCAGCCCGTAAAGCGTTGGAACAGGCAGGAAAAAGAGCGGAAGAGATTGATCTGATCCTGGTGGCAACCTGTTCTCCGGAACAGTATCTGCCCTGCTGTGCCTGCCAGGTACAGGCAGCTGTCGGCGCGGTGAATGCTTTGGCTTTTGATGTGAATGCGGCCTGTTCCGGATTTTTGTTTGCACTGAATACCGCAGATGCTTATCTGAGGACAGGATTGGCGAAAAATGCCCTGATCATCGGCAGTGAGGTACTGTCCAAGCTGGTGGACTGGACGGACCGGGGCAGTTGTATTCTGTTCGGAGACGGTGCCGGAGCGGTAGTTGTAGAGAGATGCAGGACGGAGTCCCGGGCGGTGGAATACAGTAACGCTTTGCCGGAGACAGGGAAAGGGATGCAGGAGACGGCGGAGGAGAAACGGATACCGCCAGCAGGCATTCTGGGCCGGGCACTGCACTCCGACGGCACCGGCGGTGGAGTCCTGCAATGTGGAGCGAGAGAATTGACAACCCCGTATGCAAGGGCTTCGGCGGCAAAAACGGACCAAAACCAGACGACGGACAGCAGAGAACCTTATATTCAGATGGACGGACAGGAAGTGTACCGGTTCGCCACCAGACGGGTGCCGCAGTGCATCGAGGAAGCACTGTCAGATGCCGGACTTGCTGTGCCGGATATTGATATGTTCGTATTGCATCAGGCCAACGCACGTATTATTGATGCAGTGGCGAAACGCCTTCATGCGGATCGTGAAAAATTTCCTACAAATCTGGAGAGGGTAGGCAATCTGTCCTCTGCCTCCATTCCGGTGCTTCTGGACGAACTGCACAGGCAGGGAAAGCTGCACCGCGGCGATCGTATCGTTCTGGCGGGATTCGGAGCCGGGCTTACGATTGGGGCTTGCGTGATGACCTGGTAGACGGTATACTGAAAATGATCCGGAGCGCAGGAAGACTGCGGATATGCGTCAGAGAAGGCGGCTTCGGAGGATTGCGGACATACGAAAGAAAAATTCCAGATATCGTAGAGGTAACTATGGGAAAAAGCAACAACCGGATGCTGAACGAATTGCTGGTGAATCTGTTCCATAACGTGATGGACGCAGAGGCAAAGGCGGTCATAACAGACGAATTCAAGGATATTACAAATAATGACATACACATTCTGGAGGCTATCGGTATCGAGGAACCCAAGAGCATGTCCAGGATTGCCGGGGAACTGCATGTCACCGTGGGAACCCTGACCACGAATATGAACAGTCTGGAGAGAAAAGGATATCTCACCCGCAACCGCAGCACCAGAGATAAACGTGTAGTGCTGGTGACCCTGACAGAGAAGGGGAGGAAAGCTTTTTTCCATCACAGAGATTTCCACAGGAAAATGATCCACACCATCATACGGGATCTGGACGAGGAAGAAATGAAGACATTGATCAAATGTCTGGGAAAACTGGATATATTTTTCAGAGAAGGCAACGAGGAGTGACCGGAGAGATCTGGTGGCTCCTTTTTTGTGTTTACGATGAGCCAGCCTGCTCGATTTTGCGGTGGGCGCACTTGTTTGACAAAATTTTATAAAAATATGAGACGAATCGTATGGAAAATATTGACGGTGCCTTTGCTTTTTTGGTATAATAAATGATACGGATAGTATAAAAACAAAATTGGATTTTACATTTGCAAAGGGTTGGGAAATATTTGAAATTTTGCAGGATATAGAAAGGCATGAGGGTTATGAAGAAAAATACAAAAGCATGGAGTGTAAAGATGAGACTGGCCTTGCTGGCACTGGCGGCACTGGTGTGGATCGCTGTGCCGGTGAGTGCGAGAGCGGAGGGGGAAATAGTAGATACCTGGGATGGCACAGCGGTAGCTTTTACCCAAGGTAGAGGCACAAAAGAAGAACCCTGGCTGATTGAAAATGCAGAGCAGCTTGCGTATCTGGCGCAGCAGGTGAATAATGGCACGGATTATGAAAGGGAGCATTTTCTGCTGGTTTCTGACCTTGACCTTAGCGGTGAGGAGTGGACGCCGATAGGTACAGGTGGCAAGTCTTTCTGGGGAGGCTTTGACGGCGGCGGACATACAATAACCGGAATGACAATTACAGGAAAGGAAGCCTCCTATGTGGGTCTGTTTGGAGAGTGCCACAACTTTACCGCTGATTCCAGCTATATAAAAAGTGTCACAGTAAAGGGGGCTAATATTTCTGGTAAAAGCTTTGTGGGCGCAATTGCTGGAGGAGGAGCAAATATTTCTGACTGCTATAGTATCGAAAACACGATTTGTGCGAGGCGGCAGGTAGGCGGTGTATGCGGAAGTCTGATAGGAAATATTTCCGGCTGCTACAATAGCAGTTCAGTAAGTGGAATTTCTACAGCAGGCGGAATCATGGGCACTGCCAGTTATGAAGGAAACGTTGGAAACGGCGTAGTTCAATACTGTTATAATATAGGTGCTGTAACAGTTTCTCAACAGGATAGCTATGTAGGTGGTATTACCGGTGCATCAGCGAATAAGTATGAAATCAGTAATTGCCTGAATTGTGGTAAGATTACAGGGAATGGCAAAAATGTTGGTGGCATAGCTGGAAGCACGTATTCGAATTATATGAACTTTATCGGCAACTGCTATTACAACAGTGATTTGAATAATGCCGGGGTGGGAGAAGGAGCAAGCGATAAGGTGATTCCCCTGACTACCAGCCAGCTTTGCGGTGCACTTCCGGAGGGTTTAAATTCTGCAATCTGGAAAGAGGGCAGTGTCGATACCAACACTGCAGTGGCTACAGGTACAGGAAGTAGATTCGGTACAGCCACAGGGACTTATATCAATCTGACAAAGGTGGCAAAGATCGGAGAGACGAAGACTGCTCCCGTACCGGTATACAACTATGATGTTACAACGAATGGTAACGACTGGGATACCTATACCCTGATCACCACGGCGGAGGAATTCGCAGCCATCGGACAGGATAGGGATGAGACAAAATGGAGTGCAAACTATGTCCTGGGGAACGATATTGATGTGAGTGGAGTACAACTCAGTTCCATTGGAGATCCAGGAATTCCGTACACAGGAAAATTCAGTGGAGACGGACATACGATAAGCCATGTGGATATGACAAAAGAAAATGATGTTTATAGTTCTGGTTTGTTTGCCCAGATTGGCTACACGCAAAACCAGCTCAGCGAAAGCGGTAAGGTAATGCTGTTGGCTGCCAACGGAGTGATTGCTTCGAATGCCGAGGCAGGAGGAATTTGCGGAAATTTGTTTGTGGGTGAAATTTATGGCTGCTCCTTTACTGGAACGGTAAAAGGGGCTGAGGCAGGCGGAATCAGCGGCAATGCCGGACAATATACTAAGATTTCCCAGTGCTTTTTTGCAGGAGACGTGCAGGGAAAGTATAATGCGGCAGGAATCTGTGGTTATAGTCCATTTAAAGTTATTGATCATTGCATTAGTATAGCTGCTGTTACAAGTGATGAACATTGTGCAGGAATAGTGAACGGTGGATATTACGGTACAACGAATTGCTATTTCAATAATGATGTTTATGATGTAAAAGAAGAGGAAGAGGGGAAACGGGGACGTTCTACCTTGCAACTGACCTCACCCGACTTCTTTGAAAAGCTAATAAAAGATGAGGGTTTTAACCCTGACATCTGGACGAAGAAAGCCAACGGCAAAGAGAACGGAATCGCCTACTACCCTTCTCTTGGGGAGAATAATGCAGTTGGTGTGAATTACACCACAGGTCTGTCGTTCGAGAGAGCAGATACCAACATTCCCACCTATGGAGAGAATATTACTTTTAAAGTAAAGGCACTGGTAAACTTTGTGACAAACGGACAGACCTTCTTTGCGGAAGATACGGAGGGCAGTTTTGAGATCCGGATCGGGGATACCACGGTGGTAAGCGCAGCGCAGATCCAAAACGGCACCGCAACTTACAAGGCGCAGACCGTGGGCGAGACCACGTTCACCCTCGTTTACACCGGGACAAACTCTTCTTTCTTCCCGGAGCAGACGACGAAGGATCTGACTGTGAATATCGCCCCGGCAGCACTTAGGGCAGAGGGTGTTGGCATCGCCAGTGGAACCTATGGCAATAAGCTGAGTGTACTCACAGTGGCAGGACTGACGGCAAAACTGGAAACCAAGACCATCGACGGAACCTGGCAGATCCAGAGCGATGATGACAAGGTTCCTTATGTTGGCGATAGTGAGACCTACACGGCAACATTTATTCCTAATGAGCATCCGGAATACTATCAGACGCTGACGGCACAGGTAAAATTGGAAATCAGTAAAGCAATTGCTCCGAAGATTCAAGACTTGGATCTCAAATACAGTTGGGCGGCCAAAGGAGAGAAGGCGGTGCAGATACCGGGGCTGTCCGAAGATCTGGGAAAAACAGGAATGACTGTTATAACGAGAGAGGATTCAGAGAACATTTTGGCAGCAGATTCCAAGGTTGAATATTCGGAAGGAAAGCTGATATTTACCCTGGGAGAAAATACTGTGGAAGATGTCGGCAAGACTGCCACATTATTGGTTGAATTACAGTCACAGAATTATGAGAATTTCCATGTTTGTGTGCACATCCTTCGCACCGCAAGAGCAGACCGCGAGGATACCCCGGATCCGGATGCCTTTGACATGACCTTTACCGTCAGCGGCAATGATCTGGCGGCGCAGATCACCACAGATCGCACTGACGTGGAATTCAGCTTTGATGGAACGGACTGGGGACAGACCAAATCCACCGGAGTCGGTCACAACGAGAAGGTGACTGCACAGATCCGCTATGCGGAAACCGATGATTATAACGCAAGCCCCGCCGTATCGAAGACATGGAACTCCGGTCACGGCCCGCTGAACCGCCACGACCGGGTGGAACCCACCTGTCAGGCAGAGGGCAGCATCGAATACTGGACCTGCGACGTCTGCGGACTGTATTTTGCATCCGCGGACGGAAGCAAGAGCATAACAGCGACAGAGATCGTTCTTCCGAAGACGGATCATAGCTGGGCAGAAGGATATCTGTCCGATATGACCGGACACTGGCATAAGTGTGGTGTCTGTGGAATCACCAGCAATACGGAAAAGCATGCATCCGGTGGCGCGGCCACCACAGAACGGGCGGAGATCTGTACCGTCTGCGGTTATGAGATCGCACCGAAGAAGCCTGCTGCCAGTAACGACGATGACGATGATGACGACGATGACAGCAGTCAGGCGTCCAATACGGACCGGAAGGCCACGGGCGCGGCAACACCTCCCGCAGCCACGGCAACGCCTGCCACACCCGGTGTGGTAAAGCCTTCTGTAATTCCCGTGCCCCCGACAACACCCGCTGCGGACGAAAACCGTAAGGAAGATGCGGCAAAGCCCTCCGGGGAGGCACAGGACACGCAGGAATCGAGTGGAGAAGCACCGCAGGAGGAGCGGATAGATTCCATGACCGCCCAGACTTCCGACTCTCAGGAATCCGGCACAGAGCAGATAACGGAGACCTCCGGTAAGGGAACGAACGCAGGCCGCGTGGCGGCAGCGGCAGCAGCCGGAGCCGTAGTGGTCGGCGGTGGCGGCGCAGCTGTCTACGTGACCATGATCAAAGGAAAGTTTAAATTCAAATAACGTATGATAAGATGATAAGCGAACCTCAGAGGCCCGGTGCTTCTGAGGTTTGTTTTGCCATAGGGGAGAAATCTGCCGGAAATTACAACAAACTATTTTCAGATGAAAATAAATGTATTAAAATAGAAATAAGTATTGGCAGAACGAAGACAGTTTTGCATAGTTACAGCAAACGCAAGAGAAAATAATGAAATATAGAAAACGGAGGATCCTACGATGAAGAGAATCGGAATGTTGACGAGCGGTGGTGACTGCCAGGCATTAAATGCTGCCATGAGAGGTGTGGTGAAGACCCTGGCGAACAGTAAGGAAGAGGTCGAGATCTATGGCTTCCTCGATGGCTACAGAGGACTGATTTACGGTAATTTCCGCATGCTGACAGACAAGGATTTCTCCGGTATTCTTACCAAGGGCGGCACGATCCTGGGAACCTCCCGTACCCCCTTCAAGACGATCCAGGATCCTGATCCCAACGGACTGAATAAAGTCGAAGCCATGAAGCAGAACTATTACAAGCTGCAGCTGGACTGCCTGGTAATTCTCGGTGGTAACGGCACCCACAAGACTGCGAACCTGTTGCGCAAGGAAGGACTGAATATCGTGACCCTGCCCAAGACCATCGACAATGACCTGTGGGGTACTGATATGACCTTCGGTTTCCAGAGCGCAGTAGATATTGCTACGGATGCCATCGACTGCATCCATACCACAGCAGCTTCCCACGGCAGAGTATTTATCGTGGAAGTTATGGGACATAAAGTAGGGTGGCTGACCCTGAATGCCGGAATGGCAGGCGGTGCGGACATCATCCTGCTCCCGGAGATCCCTTATGATATCGATAAGGTGATCGAGAAGATCGAAGACAGGGACAAAAAGGGCTGCCGTTTTACCATTATCGCCGTGGCTGAGGGTGCGATTTCCAGGGAAGATGCTGCCCTGACCAAAAAAGACTACAAGAAAAAGATGGAAAAATATCCGTTCCCTTCCGTATCTTACGAAGTGGCTGCACAGATCCAGGAGAAGACCGGCAGAGAAGTACGTGTCACCGTACCCGGCCATATGCAGAGAGGCGGAAGCCCCTGCCCGTATGACAGAGTATTCGCCAGCCGTCTGGGCTCCGAGGCAGGCAAGCTGATCCTGGATAATCAGTATGGATTCATGGTAGGTTACAAGAACCGTGAGATCGTAAGGGTTCCGTTAGAGGATGTAGCGGGCAAGTTAAAGACCGTGGATCCCGATGCTACCATCGTACAGGAAGCGAAACTGCTGGGCATCTGCTTCGGCGATTAAGACAGAAAATTAATGAGTAACTATTTTCGCCAGGCATCTGCTAATATTTGATGGCTCTGAATAGTTACAAGGAAGAGAGAAAAAACATGTCATATACAGCACTATACCGGAAATTCCGCCCGGATGCTTTTTCCGATGTCAAAGGTCAGGATCATATCGTGACCACATTGAAGAATCAGCTGCGGGCGAACCGGATCGGTCATGCGTATCTTTTCACCGGAACGAGAGGTACCGGTAAGACCACGGTGGCAAAGATTTTTGCGAAAACAGTGAACTGCGAACACCCCACAGAGGACGGCCCCTGTGGGGAATGCCGTATTTGTAAGGCAATCGCAGCAGGAGCCAGCATGAATGTCATCGAGATCGATGCGGCTTCCAACAACGGTGTGGACAATATCCGTGAGATCATCGACGAGGTATCCTATTCTCCCGCGGAGGGAAAATACAAGGTCTACATCATCGACGAGGTGCATATGCTCTCCCCCGGAGCTTTCAACGCATTGTTAAAAACGCTGGAAGAGCCGCCCTCTTATGTTATTTTTATTCTGGCGACCACAGAGGTGCACAAGATCCCCATTACGATCCTGTCCCGCTGCCAGAGATATGATTTTAAACGAATCTCCATTGATACCATCACGGATCGTATGAAGGAACTGATGGACACCGAGCAGGTACAGGTGGAGGACAGAGCTCTGCGCTACATTGCGAAAGTAGCGGACGGTTCTATGCGAGATGCCTTGAGCCTGTTGGATCAGTGTATTGCCTTCCATCTGGGCAAAGAACTGACCTACGATATGACCCTGGATGTGCTGGGGGCAGTGGATACAGAAGTGTTCAGCAGATTGCTGCGCTTTGTTATGGACCGGAATGTGTTAGGCTGCATTGAACTGTTGGAAGAGATCGTCATGCAGGGCAGGGAACTGGTACAGTTTGTCACGGACTTTACCTGGTATCTGCGGAATCTGATGTTGGTACAGACAGCGGATAATCTGGAGGATGTCATAGACATGTCTACGGAGAATCTGGCGAATCTGAAGGAAGAGGCTTCCATGCTTTCCATGGATCAGATCATTCGCTATATTCATATTTTCTCCGAACTGTCCGGACAGATCCGCTATGCGGCACAGAAGCGTATTCTGGTAGAGATCGCGCTAATCAAGCTGTGCAAGCCGGAGATGGAGACGGATCAGGAGGCTGTCCTGGATCGTATCCGCCAGGTGGAGGAAAAAGTGGAAAACGGCATTGTCGTTACGGCGGCGCAAATGCCTGCCGGAGCACAGGGAGTGCCGCAGGCCGGTGTGGCAAAGCCGAAGCCACAGCTGCCGAAGGCGGTTCCCGGGGATATTCAGGAGATTGTACGGAAATGGCCGGCTATCGTGGGAAATGCTGAGAATCCCATGAAGATGTATCTGAAAAACGCCCGATTAAGTCTGGGCGGAGACAACAAACTCATGGTGGTATTGGAAGACGGACTGGCTTCCGATTATTTCAAGGGGGAAGCCCACGAACAGAACAAGCAGCAGCTGGAAATGCTGTTGTCCGATTTTTCCAGCAAAGAGATTGAAGTGACGATCCAGACGGTGGAAAGCAGCAGAGAATTCGAAGACAACTATGTGGATCTCAGTAAGGTCATCAACATGGAGATCGATGAGGAAGAGTGATCCTGCGTGAATTTGGGATTGCGGCAGACTTGCAGATAAGGTAAGATAGAATAATAACTCAATTATAAATAATATGGAGGAAACAGCAACATGGCAAAAAGAGGTGGATTTCCCGGAGGCGCAATGCCCGGTAATATGAATAATCTGATGAAGCAGGCACAGAGAATGCAGCGTCAGATGGAAGAAGGACAGAAGGAACTGGAGACCAAGGAGTTCTCCGCATCCGCAGGTGGAGGAGCTGTGGAAGTGACCATCAACGGTAAAAAAGAGATCACATCCATCAAGCTGGCAGAGGAGATCGTGGATCCCGAGGATATCGAGACTCTGCAGGATGCTATCGTGGCAGCAGCCAACGAAGCACTGCGCAAGGCGGATGAAGCCAATGCAGAACTTATGGGCAAAATGACCGGAGGATTAGGAGGATTTCCTTTCTAATGGAACTCTACAGCGGACAGATCAATAAATTAATAGAAGAACTGGCAGCCCTTCCGGGGATTGGCAGTAAGTCCGCACAGCGACTGGCTTTTCATCTGATCAATATGCCGAAGGAACGCGTGGACAGGCTGGCAAACGTCATGATCGAAGCCAGAGCCAATGTCCGCTATTGCAAGGAATGCTATACTCTGACGGATAAGGAACTCTGCCCGGTGTGTGCGAATCCCAGACGGGATCATCGTACCATTATGGTGGTGGAGAACACCAGAGATCTGGCGGCTTATGAGAAGACCGGCAAATATGAGGGCGTGTACCATGTACTGCATGGTGCCATTTCCCCGATGCTGGGTGTGGGACCCGGTGACATCAAGCTGAAGGAACTGATGGAACGTCTGCAGGGTGATGTGGAGGAGGTCATTATCGCAACCAATTCCAGCCTGGAAGGTGAGACCACGGCAATGTATATCAGCAAGCTTATCAAGCCCACAGGAATCAAGGTGACCAGAATTGCCAGTGGTGTCCCTGTAGGAGGAGATCTGGAATATATTGATGAGGTAACATTACTCCGCGCTTTAGAGGGCAGAGTGGAATTATAGACAGTATGCATGAAATAAAAATGGATAAAAGTGGGAGGGAAAGACAATGGCAGTAACAAAAAGTTTATTTGGGAAAAGCCCGGAAGGTAAAGAGATCTCGCTGTATACCCTGAGTAATAGTAAGGGTATGAAGGCAGCGGTGACAGATCTGGGAGCTATTCTGGTGCGTGTACTGGTGCCGGATGCTACAGGCAAGGTGGATGATCTGGTGTTGGGATTTGATGACGGCGAGAGTTATTACGGAAACGGCAGCTTTTTCGGAACAGTGATCGGCCCCTGTGCGAATCGGACCGGCGGTGCTGCATATACGCTGGATGGTGTTACTTATCAGCTGGACAAAAATGACGGTGAGAATAATCTCCATACTCATAAACAGCTGGGCTTTCACAAGAGACTCTGGAATGCGGAAACCGGAGAGAACAGTGTGACATTTTCGTTGGAAGATGAGGACGGTCATCTGGGATTTCCCGGGAATAAAAAGGTGTCTGTGACATATTCTTTAAATGAGGATAATGAGCTGATGCTGCATTACCACGCTGCCAGCGATAAGAAAACGATCATTAACCTGACCAACCATTCCTATTTCAATCTGGACGGGCACGGCGCAGGCAGCATTGAAGAGCATGAAGTATGGCTGGGGGCCTCTCATTTTACCCCGGTGGTTGCCGGATCTATCCCTACCGGTGAGATCCGTGCGGTAGCAGGAACCCCCATGGATTTCACACAGCCGAAGAAGATCGGCAGAGATATCCGGGACGATTATGAACAGTTACTCCTGACCGGCGGTTATGATCATAACTTTGTCATTGATGACTGGGACGGTACGTTGCGGCATATTGCTACAGTAAAAGGCCCGAAGAGCGGCAGAGTTCTGAAGACATACACCACCCTGCCAGGAGTACAGTTTTATGCAGGCAATTTTATTGGTGTACAGCCCGGAAAAGATGGGGTGACCTACGGCAACCGCTGCGGTTTTGCATTGGAAACCCAGTATTTCCCGGATACCATTCATCATGAGAATTTCCCTTCCTATGTATTTGGTGGGGAGAATGGCAGAGAATACGATTCTGTTACCGTATATAAGTTCGAAGCATAGATAAAAATACATAGAACATGATGCAAACTTTGTCGAACTGTTTTTGAAGAGACGCGACAAAGAACGCTAAAATACCTCCTGTGCGGATGCTATAGTTAGTAATAACGGATAGAAACGGCATGGGAGGTGTTTTTTGTATGGAATTACCGAAGAACATAACGCAGATCGGAGAGGCGGACAAACACTGCAGAATCTATGTGGAAGATTATGTGGTATCTTACATAAAACAAATGAATGGAATGGCACAGAACAAGGATATTGCCATAGCATTATACGGCAGGAAGACAGCAGAGGACGGTGTGGCATATCTATTCGCCTATGGCTCCGCAAAGCTGAATTTCCTGCAGAAGCCGGTGCGGCACCTGTCCCAGGCGCAGGAACAGGAGATTGAGAAGCTGCGGAGAAAGTATTTTTCGGAAATGACCTTTTTAGGCTACCAGATCCTGAATGGTGAGATGGTGGAAGGTTTCCAGATCTGCGAACAGGAGATCTGCCGGTATGTGGCGGGGTATGCGCAGTTCTATGAAAAGAATGACAGTATGCTGGCGTATATGCTGGAGAACCGGGGGGAAGAGGCAGAACCGGAGAAGGTGGATCAGGAAAAATACGAAGTGGTGAAGAAGCGGCAGGAGGAACGCAGGCAGAGACAGGAGAGCGGATATGCCTCCCGTGCCGCCGGACATACGGAGAATACATCCGTGGAATACCGCAGAGCTGCGGCAACCAGGCGTAAGGAGCCGGATAATATTATACCTATGCCAACGGCGGGGCTGCGTCGGATGAAAATGGCGGCTGCCGGTGTCTTTGTTCTGCTCTGCGTGATGGCATTGGCATTGATGCAGCAGGAAAGCACCGGAGAATCCCTGGGGGAGACAGCCAGGCAGGCCATGAGCAACCTGATGGAGCAGAAACTGCCGGATGCGGTGGAGGAACAGAGCCAGATCAGCACGCTGGTGGCGGAGGACAAGCTGGAGGACGCCCTGCGACAGGAAAATGCTGCGGCGGGAAATACTACTGGGACTGCAGCAGAGACAGTGATGCCGGAAGGCACGGAAAATGCATCAATGGATGGAACAGGAAACAGTGCTGTAGATCCGACGGAAGAAAATACGGGCAGTGTAGCGGATGGAACCTCTGCGGACAGCAATGTCACAAAAAATACGACAGATGTGACGGAGGCAACAGAACAGAACACGACACAGGAAACAATACAGGATGTGACACAGACGGCAGACTCTGCAGTGGCAGAGACTCCTACAGTGGAGGCGGTTGCTCAACCCACACATTATACTATCCGGAGAGGGGACACACTGATCGGTATTTCTCTGCGGAACTACGGCAGCAACAGTAAAGTATCTGAGATCTGTTCCCTGAACGGTATTGCTGACCCCGATGATATCAAGATCGGTCAGGAAATCCTTCTCCCGTAAAAAACTTATTTTCAAAAAGGGGAAGTGTGTTATACTGTAACTACATGAGCAAAAAGCAGACTGCGCCGCAGTAATTTTGCGAATGCGATTCTTAATAGTTACGATAATACATAAGGAAACAGATACATGGCAGCAGATATCAAGAATTATCTGAAGGAAAAAGAAAAGCGGCAAAAGAGTCAGGATGACTATAAGAAAAAGATCCGTAAACACCGGCTGACTATTGTGTACCGGGTGCTGCTGGTGGTGGCGGCTTTGGGAGCGGCACTTGCTCTTGTGGTGGTACAGGCAAAGAGACATATCTATACGGGATATGACACCGTATCTTCCATTAGCCGGGAGGTCTCATCGGATGCCACAGACATACGGTTGAAAAACAGTATTCTTACATATAGTAAAGACGGCGCTCACTGTACGGATGCCAAGGGAAATGTAAAGTGGAATCAGACTTATGTGATCCAGGATGTGAAGATCGCTGCTTGTGGCGATGTGGCAGCTATCGGCAGTTATAACGGCCGTGAGATCTACGTGCAGAATACGGACAAGCAACTGGGAACTATTACAACGACCATGCCGATCCGAAATATCACAGTAGCGGAAACGGGAAGAGTGACAGCGGTGCTGGCAGATACGGATGTAGCCTGGATCATGACTTACGAAGCGGACGGTACCAACAGCTATACGGGACAGGCACATATGACGGACGGAGGGTATCCGGTATCCATCAGCCTGTCACCGGACGGAGAGCTTCTGGCAATCAGTTACCTGTATGTGGATGCAGGCGTAGTAAAAAGTAATGTGACATTCTACAATTTCGGACCGGTGGGCGAGAATCAGAGCGATTATATGGTCAGCGCATATTCTTATTCCGACCTGGTCGTGCCGAAAGTGCAGTTTATGAATAATGATACAGCGTTTGCGGTAGGAGACAGCCGCCTTATGATCTACTCGGGTACCCAGAAGCCTGTGACGGCGGGAGAATACCTGTATGACGACGAGATCCAGTCGATTTTCTACAGTGATAAATATGTAGGACTGGTATTCCTTTCGGACCAGGCGGAGACCAAGTACCGCATGGATGTGTACAATACTTCGGCGGCAAAGGTGGGCAGCTACTATTTTGATGTGGATTATACGGATATTTTCTTCGGGGATGATGACATGGTGATCTACAACGAATCGGAGTGCCAGATCTTTACAACGGACGGTGTGGAAAAATACCATGGCAGCTTCGGTAAGAGTGCCCGGCTTCTGCTTCCTGCAGGAGGTTCCTACAAATATTATCTGGTGACAGATAGTACAATAGATACGATACAGTTAAAATAAAGGAGTATACCAATGAATCTGAATTTATTACTGGTCATCATGGCAGTAGTATTGATCTGCATGGTGATGGACGGCTACAAGAAGGGAATGGTAAAATCCCTGATCTCTCTGATCTCCCTGCTGATTACCTGTGTGGTGCTGTTCCTGATCGGGAATGGTCTGAGCAGTTACTTTGATGGAAAGATATTCAATGTGATCCTGACAATACTGTTGCTGGCGGCGATCGGTTTGGTGCATCATCTTCTTAATATCGTATTTTTCTCGGCAAAGATGATTGTGAAACTACCTATAGTACATAGCCTGGACAAATTACTAGGGATTGTGGTTGGAATGTTGGAAACTGTTCTAATTGTTTGGACAATATACGCATTTAATATCTTCAGAGACCTGGGAACCCTGGGCCAGGTGATCGTAGATTATACCAGAGACAGCAGAATACTTACATGTTTGTATGAAAATAACTATCTGGCATATCTGGTGGAACAGCTCGGACAAAAGCTTCCGTTCTTTGTAAAATAGTAAAAAACAGAATAGAAACATGGCAAAAATCCCCTGTTTATGCGGAATTGACGTAGCAGGGGATAATTTGTGCAAAAAATTCGAAAAATAGTGTTGACAAGTACAGTGGGGGATGATATACTCAGATTCGTTGTTGAGGCAGCACCGAGACAACACAACAGCTCGAAAGAAACTTGAAAAGATTTCAAAAAAAGTTGTTGACAAAGTCTGACAGATATGTTAACATAAATACCTGTCACGGAAAACAAAGTTTTCCAAGACGAAAAAAGATTTCAAAAAAGTTGTTGACAAACGAAAGCGGTTATGATAAGATAT
>NZ_QUIU01000024.1:435-66287 GCF_003480225.1 Clostridium sp. AM34-9AC | reverse complement strand
TACGGGGATTTGATAGCATTTCTTTACTAACTTTCCAGTTAATTCATAATTGCTTGCATCCTGCATATACATATAACACCAATGGCAGGAGGTATTTTTATGGACTATGCAGTGAATACATACGATCTGTATCGGGATATACAACAAAGGACGGGAGGGGAAATCTACATAGGGGTACTGGGACCGGTGAGGACCGGAAAGTCTACATTTATCAAGCGCTTTATGGATGAAATGGTGCTGCCCTATATGGAGGATGAACATGCCAGAATGCGGGCGCAGGATGAACTGCCTCAGAGCGCGGGAGGTAAGACCATTACCACTACGGAGCCAAAGTTTATTCCCAACGAAGCGGCAAAGGTGCGACTGAATGATGATATTGAAGTATCGGTACGGCTGATCGACTGTGTGGGATATATGATCGACGGTGCGGCGGGACACATGGAAGAAGATGCGGAGCGCATGGTGAAGACTCCCTGGTCGGAGGAAGAGATTCCGTTTACCCAGGCGGCAGAGATCGGCACGGATAAAGTCATGCGGGATCATTCCACCATCGGTCTTGTGATCACTACGGACGGCAGTATCGGGGAACTTCCCAGAAGCAATTATCTGGGAGCGGAAGAGAAGACAATCCTGGCGCTGAAAAAGTCCGGAAAACCCTTCCTTGTGCTGGTGAACAGCCAGAAACCTTATTCCGAGGAGACCAGACAGGTAGCGGAGGAAATCGGGAAGAAATACGATGTGGCCGTGATGCCGGTGAACTGCGAGCAACTGAAAAAGGAAGATATTAATCGCCTTCTGGAAAAAATCCTGTATGAATTTCCTCTGACAGCAGTGGAATTTTATTTCCCGAAATGGATGGATATGCTTCCGGTGGATCATGCGGTAAAACAGGACCTGTTAAGACAGATCCGGGAATTGATGAACAGCTATGACCGGATTCGGGATGTGGCGGGACACCCTGTGGAATTGCAGGGAGATTATATTCAAAGCTGCAAGATGGAGCCGGTGCAGTTGTGGAACGGTATTGTTCCGGTACAGGTAGGAATCGACGACAGGTATTATTACGAAATGCTTTCCGGAATGTTAGGAGAGAACGTAGAGGATGAATACCAACTGTTGAATAAACTAAAAGAGTTGGCAGAAATGAAAAAGGAATATACGAAGGTGCAGGATGCATTGTCCATGGTGAAGATCAAAGGCTACGGCGTTGTGACTCCGGACAGAGAAGACATTGCACTGGAGAAACCGGAATTGATCCGCCATGGCAACAAGTTTGGTGTCAAAATCAAGGCCAGCAGCCCCTCCATACATATGATCCGCGCAAATATCGAGACAGAGATCGCTCCCATCGTGGGCACAGAACAGCAGGCTCAGGATCTGATCCATTTTATCGATCAGGCGGAGGCGGAGCACGGTATCTGGGAGACTAATATCTTCGGCAAGACTGTGGAACAGCTGGTGGATGACGGCATCACCACGAAAGTTGCTTCCATCGGAGAAGAGAGCCAGCTGAAACTCCAGGATACCATGCAGAAGATCGTCAACGACAGCAACGGTGGCATGGTTTGTATTATTATATGATTCCATAACCCACCCATGGAAAGTCTGCAAGACTGCCTGCAGGCAAAACAGACTTTCTATGAGGGGAGTAAACACACATGAGCAGGGGAGGACGATAGTCCGAAATGCGAATGTGGGTTACAATTTCGAGAGTGCGAAGCACGGAGAAATTGTATGGGATGTTAGCTTTCCATTGCTTTTTTCCCGTGCATTTTGTATAATACCTTTGTTGACTTTGCTTTATTTTTCTGAAAAACAGGAAGAATATTTGCTAAATTGCATGAAAATACGGCTAAACGGAGGATATAGATGAATCAGGTATATGCAAAATTACAGAACTGTTATGAGTGTGTGAGAAAAAAGACGGATTTTGTACCTAAGGTGGCGATCGTTTTGGGATCGGGCCTGGGCGATTATGCGGAACAGATCCGTGTGGTGACAGAGATCCCTTATGCGGAGATCGAGGGATTTCCTGTTTCCACCGTACCGGGGCATGCCGGTAAATTTATCTTCGGTTATCTCGATGAGATTCCTGTGGTGTGTATGAAGGGAAGAGTACATTACTACGAAGGTTATGATGTGACGGATGTGGTACTGCCCACCAGACTGATGAAACTGTTAGGCGCTGAGATTCTGTTTCTGACCAATGCGGCAGGCGGTGTGAATACTTCTTTCCATGCCGGTGACCTGATGCTGATCAGAGATCATATTTCCGTGTTTGCCCCCAATCCTCTGATCGGTGCCAACATGGATGAACTGGGACTGCGTTTCCCGGATATGAGCCATGTGTATGACAAGGACTTACAGCAGATCATCCGTGAGACCGCGAAGGAGAACGGTATCTATTTACAGGAGGGTATTTATACCCAGCTGACCGGCCCGTCCTTCGAATCTCCGGCAGAGATCCGTATGCTCCGGACACTTGGCTGTGACGCGGTAGGCATGAGCACAGTGGTGGAAGCAATTGCTGCCAACCACATGGGAATGCGGATCTGTGGCATCTCCTGTATCAGTAATCTGGCGGCGGGAATGACAGATCAGCCTCTGAATCATGAGGAAGTACAGGAAGCTGCGGATATGGCAGCTCCCAGATTCAAGAAGCTGGTAACGGAATCTGTGAAGAAATTTGTATAGACACAGAGAAAAAGGAGATGCGGATGATCCAGGAGACAGAAGAAAAGGCATTGGTCAGCCAGGCATTGGAAGCCAGAAAACTGGCATATGCTCCTTATTCCGGTTATACGGTGGGAGCGGCACTACTGACTGCGGATGGACACAGATACCTTGGCGGTAATATTGAAAACGCTTCTTACGGAGCTACGAACTGTGCGGAGCGTACCGCCTTTTTCAAGGCGGTCAGCGAGGGAGAACGGGAATTTACAGCCATTGCCATTGCCGGAGGAATATCCGGAGAGGCACCGGTGGAATATGCGTATCCATGCGGTATCTGCAGACAGGTGATGCAGGAATTTTGCAGGGATGATTTTGTGATCTACGTGGTAAATAGTGAACAGGATTATCAACGCTATACCTTAAAAGAATTACTTCCCTTTGGATTTGGAGGAGATGCAATCAGATGAATATCAGATTATATAATGCACGAATTCTCACCATGGAACCCGGCAGAGAAGTCTTCTATGGTGAAGTATGGGTAAAAAACGACAAGATCGCCTATGTGGCGGAACAGAAAGAACTTGCGGAGGAATGGGACAAATCCCAGTTCCCCAGAATTGCGTGGGATATCGAACTGGATTGCAAGGGAAACCTTCTGATGCCCGGATTTAAAAATGCACATACCCATTCCGGTATGACTTTCCTGCGTTCCATGGCAGATGACCTGCCTCTGGATCAGTGGCTGAACAAGCAGGTATTTCCTCTGGAAGCAAAACTGACCGGTGAGGACATCTATGAACTGACCAGACTGGCAGTGCTGGAATACTTGACCTCAGGAGTGACTTCCATTTTCGATATGTACCTGACACCGGATACTATTGCTGAGGCCTGTCTGGACACCGGAATGCGTTGTGTACTGGTATCCGGACTGAACAATTTCAGCTCTTCTCCAAAACAGGTAGAAGAGGAGTTTTTAAAATGGAATAAGAAGAATTCCCTGATCAGTTACCAGCTGGGATTTCATGCGGAATATACCTGTTCCAAGGAACTGCTCTGGAAAGTGTCGGAAATGGCACATCATTACCGGACACCGGTATATGCCCATATCTCCGAGACGGAGAAGGAAGTGGAAGAGTGTAAGGCTCGCTACGGAATGACACCGCCCATGTTCTTAGACTCTCTGGGAATGTTTGATTTTGGCGGAGGCGGTTTCCACTGCGTTCATGTGACGGAACAGGATATGGATGTTTTCCGCAGACATCGTATGTATGTGATCACGAATCCCGGCTCCAACACGAAACTGGCCAGTGGCATTGCACCCATTGCTGATTATGTGCGGCACAAGATCCCGGTAGCCATTGGAACCGATGGACCGGCCAGCAATAACTGTCTGGACATGTTCCGGGAGATGTTCTTAGTCACCGGCTTAAGCAAACTGTTAGAGAAGGATGCGTCCAGCATGGATGCCGTGGAGGTACTGAAGATGGCAACGGTGAACGGTGCCAAGGCAATGCGCCTGAACCGCGCAGATGTTCTTGCAAAGGGAAAATATGCAGATCTTATTATGATCGATCTGCACCAGCCCAATATGCAGCCCATTCACAACATCCCCAAGAATCTGGTTTACAGCGGCAGCAAGTCCAATGTCTGCATGACCATGATCGGCGGCAAGATTTTGTATCGTAACGGAGAATTTAATGTGGGAGAGAATCCGGAACGTATTTACACAAAATGCGAGAAGATCGTAAAGAGACTGTTGACTGAGTAAGAAAAATAACTCAGAAGACATAGAACGGAGCTCCCCGCATGGCTCCCAGAATACTTAGGAGGGAAAAGATGTTAGAAAAAATCTTCAAACTGAAGGAAAACAACACCACCGCAAGGACAGAGATCATTGCCGGACTGACCACGTTCATGACCATGGCTTATATCATAGCCCTGAATCCGAACCTGCTGACCGGTTTTGGCAAGGATACCATGCCGGAGCTGTGGAACGGTGTTTTCCTGGCAACCTGTATTGCATCTGCCATCGGTACCATCGTAATGGCATTTCTGGCAAATAAACCGTTTGCCATGGCACCCGGAATGGGACTGAACAGCTTTTTCGCAGTCGTAGTAACCAATATCGTAGCCCTGACCGGAATGACCTATGTGGCATCCTTCCAGTCGGCTCTATGCATTGTCCTGATCGAGGGCATCGTGTTCCTGGTTCTCTCCGTACTGAACATTCGTGAGAAGATCGTAGATGCTATTCCTCTGGGCGTGCGCCTCGGTATTGCACCTGCCATCGGTCTGATGCTGTTAAACATCGGTGTAGGCTCCAATGCAGGCATCTATTCCGAGAACGGCGGACCTTTCTATGCTATGAGAGACTTCTTCGGTGCGCTGACACCTTCACTGGCTAAGACCAATATGGGCTCCGGCTATTCCGCAATGGTTCTGTCTGTTGTCACTATGTTCGTAGGTCTGTTTGCCATTGTTGTTCTGGCACAGAGAGGTGTTAAGGGTGCTGTATTACTGGGTATGCTGATCTCCAGCATCATCTACTGGGCAGGAGAGGCTATGTTCCTGGGAACGAATCCCTTTGCTTCTCTGGCTGCCGCATCCTTCGTACCGGCCTTCGGAGATATGGCTTCCACCACACTGTTTAAGTTTGACTTCCGGGGATTTGCAGAGATTGGCTGGTTTACCGCTATCACTCTGATCATTACCTTCTGTATCATTGATATGTTCGATACCATCGGTACTCTGGTAGGAACCGCAAGCCGTGCGGGAATGCTGGATAAGAATGGCAAGATGCCGAATATGAAGCAGGCACTTTTATCTGATGCGGTAGGTACTGTAGCAGGTTCCTTAACCGGTACTTCCACCGTTACCACCTTCGTAGAGTCTGCCTCCGGTGTGGAAGCAGGAGGCCGTACCGGCCTGACTGCACTGACTACCGGTATCATGTTCCTGGCATGTATCTTCATCGCACCCATTGCCGGAATCATTCCTGCGGCAGCTACCTCTTCCGCATTGATCTATGTGGGTGTCCTTATGGTAGCAGGTCTTAAGAATGTAGATTTCGATGACATCTGCCAGGCGCTTCCCGTGGCTCTGATGATGATCGCCATGCCGATCTCCGGATCTATCGGACATGCCATCGGTATCGGTCTGATCACCTATACCGTTATCAAGGTATTTACCGGTAAAGCTAAGGACGTATCCGTACTTACCTATGTATTATCCTTGATCTTCCTGTTAAAGTTCTTTATTGTCGCATAAAGAGTTTTACAAATAAGAAATATAAAAAACAGGTCAGAATATGGGGGCGGGCACTGCACAGGGCGGTGCCTGCCTTCTTATATCCGGAAAAGTGAGAAAAAATATGGAATTTGTTGTATTTGCGGGCGTATTGCTTTTGCTTTTTATATTTATGATAGTGCAGGAGCTGATACAGACGAAAAATCAGGAAAAACTTTTCAAGAAGTATCTTCGTGAAAATTACGGAAAAGAACCACCGAAGGAATATTCACTGGAGCGGTTTGCAAGACTGGGCAGCTATCTGGAACGGCATAAGGAAGAGAAGCAGCTGGATGATATCACATGGAACGATCTGGGAATGGACGAGGTCTTTCGCCGGATCGACCGGACCTATTCTGCGGCGGGAGAGGAATATCTGTACTATACGCTCCGGAATATTTCCTGCGGGAGAGAGGCACTGGAACATCTGGAAGAAGTGGTTAACTGGCTGCAGGAGCAGGAGAATATAAAAGTAAGGATCCAGCTGTTGATGAAACGGCTGGGACATCTGGGAAAATATTCTCTCTACGATTATCTGGATAACCTGGA
The DNA here is from genome assembly GCF_003480225.1 of Clostridium sp. AM34-9AC. Taxonomy (NCBI): domain Bacteria; kingdom Bacillati; phylum Bacillota; class Clostridia; order Eubacteriales; family Clostridiaceae; genus Clostridium; species Clostridium sp. AM34-9AC. Next base: position 59,780 of record NZ_QUIU01000024.1, on the reverse strand, counting down.
TTATCTGGGGGAGCGTTCCAACCGTAAGATTGTGCTGGGAAATCTGCTGTACCTTCCATTTCTCCTGTTATTGTTCGTACAGCCTGCGATGGGTACCATAGGAATCGTCTTGTGTATGCTCTGGCATATCATGACATATTTTCGGGAGAAAAAAGTGATCGAACCGTATATTATCAGCTTCGCTTATGTATTACGGCTGATCGATGTATGTGAAGAACTGGAGAAGCAGAAAATACCGGTATACAGGAGAGAACTGGATGAACTTCGGGAGGCACTGAAGAGCCTGCGGGAGTTGAGGCGGGGAGCCTATTGGGTCATGGCTGGAAATCAGGGAAAGATTGGTGGAAATCCTCTGGATATCCTTGCGGATTATCTGCGGATGATATTGCATCTGGATATCTTTCAGTTTAACCGGATGCTGGAAAAGCTGCGGAAAAAGACCGGACAAGTGGAAACCATGCTTGCAATCACCGGGTACCTGGATATGGCCATATCCGTAGGCGGATTTCGGAAATCTCTGGAAGGGTACTGTATTCCGAAACTGGAAGAAGATACGGAGAAAGCTTTTCTGCATATGAAAAAGGGCTGGCATCCGCTGTTGTCACAGCCGGTGAAAAACAGTATCCGGGCGGACAGAGGAATTCTGCTTACGGGGTCCAATGCTTCCGGTAAATCCACGTTCTTAAAAATGGTGGCGGTGAATGCCGTCCTGGCACAGACGATCCATACCTGCGCGGCGGAAAGTTATCATGCACCGATATTTCAGATCTTTTCCTCCATGGCCCTGCGGGACAGCATGGAAAACGGGGAGAGCTATTATATTGTGGAGATCCGGTCATTGAAACGAATCCTGGATGCAGCCGGGGAACGGAGAACTCCGGTGCTTTGTTTTGTGGATGAGGTGCTTCGGGGAACCAATACGGTGGAGCGGATCGCCGCGGCAACGCAGATCCTGATCCGTCTGGCGGAGAGCGGAACGCTTGGTTTTGCCGCTACCCATGATATTGAAATGACGGAGCTTTTGAAGGAATACTATGACAACTATCATTTTGAGGAAGTGATCCGGGACGGTGATATCCTGTTCCCCTATCAGCTGCTGCCGGGAAAAGCATCCACCAGAAATGCGATCCGTCTGCTTCAGATGATGGGGTATGAGGAACAGATCATAAAGAAGGCTTCCGGACAGGCGGAAAATTTTCTTAAGACAGGAAAATGGATAAATACCCCGGCGGCCATATCCGAAGGGACCACTTGACGATACGGGGATTTCGTTGGTATACTTCTAATACATGCAATAGTTTCGGGATACAAAGATATCGGGAAAAGGAGAAGACATTATGGCAGTAAGCTTTTTGAATTCATTTTTATCTTATCTGGTAGTACTGGCAGTCATTGCGGTTGTAGGTGCAGTGGCCATTACGTTGGGAATCACTCTGCGCAAGAAAAAGAATGCAGCAGAGGAAAAGAAACAGACAGAAGAATAATCCATGGCAAAATCTTCGGGACAGAAATTAAAACTTTTATATCTGATCAAGATGCTGCGGGAGAACACGGATGAAAACCATCCAATGAGCACACCGGATATCATCAAATATCTGGAAAATCAGGGAATCCATGCAGAGCGCAAGAGTATCTACAACGATATGGAATGTCTTGCGGATTTCGGCTATGATGTGGTGCAGGTGCAGAGCAGACTGGGAGGCGGATATTATCTGGGCAGCCGGGAGTTTGAACTTCCGGAATTAAAGCTGCTGGTGGACGCGGTACAGTCTTCCCGGTTTATCACCACGAAAAAATCCAGAGAACTGATCCGGAAGCTGGAGCAGATCGCCGGGAAAAACGATGCCGGTAAACTGCAGCGACAGGTCTATGTGGCCGGAAGAGTCAAGACGGAGAATGAGAGCATTTATTACAGCATTGATGCGATCCACCGGGCTATTCAGGAAAATAAGCAGATCTCTTTCGTCTACCTGGACTGGAATCTTAAAAAGCAGCTGGTGCCCAGACCAAACGGCAACAAATGCGTCAGTCCCTGGGCCCTGATCTGGCGGGAGGAAAATTATTATCTGGCCGCCTACGACAGTGAAGACAGAGTGATCAAGCATTACCGTGTGGACAAGATGGGACAGGCGGAAGTGACGGATCTGCCCAGAGAAGGAGTGGAACAGTTTTCACAGATCGATGTGACCTCCTATACGAACCAGACCTTCGGCATGTTTGCCGGAGAGGAGAGCGTGGTGACCATGGAGTTTCCGGTGCGCCTGACCGGCGTGGTACTGGACCGCTTCGGAAGGGAGACGGATATCCGTCCCATGTCGGAGGAAGTGTTCCGGATCCGGGCAAAGGTGGCGGTCAGCGGACAGTTCTTCGGATGGCTGGCCGGTATCGGACAGGGGGCCCGTATCGTAGCGCCGGAAGCGGTACAAAAGCGCTATGTACAGTGGCTTTCAGATATTTTACGGGAACAGTCACAGGAGGCGGAATAAAAAGTTACCCAAAATTTGAAAAATTTTTTTGTATAGTTTTCTAAGGGATCCCTCGTTGACAAGCCAGGGATTCTTTTTTATACTGATACATAACACCCACAATATATTGCTTTTTGATGACTACAGATACCATATATGGTATCTACAAACGTTATCGTAAGTGAGGGGAATACAGTAAATCCGGGCAACAGCCGGGGATTATCGGATGAAGGGAAGAGAAAGATGAGCAGTAATTTTGAACATGCCCATGAAGAAAATGAAGATTATGGCAAAAAGTTCAGACCGGACAGAGAGATCTACGTCGTTAAAAAGGACGGGAGCAAAGAGCTTTTTAATGTACAGAAGGTGATCAGCGCTGTAGGCAAGAGTGCGTACCGTGCCCTGACAAAATTCACCAGAGAAGAAAAAGAGCAGATCTGCCGCTATGTGGTAGAAAAAGTAAATGAACTGGAAGTGGATGAAGTACCCATTCCCATTATGCACAATATTGTGGAAAGTGCCTTAGAGCAGGTAAAACCGGTCGTTGCAAAAAGCTACCGCGATTATCGCAACTATAAGCAGGATTTTGTACGGATGCTGGATGATGTCTACAAAAAGAGCCAGTCCATCATGTACATCGGAGACAAGGAAAATGCCAACACGGATTCCGCACTGGTATCCACCAAGCGCAGCCTGATCTTTAATCAGCTGAACAAGGAATTGTACCAGAAGTTCTTCCTGACCACGGAAGAGATCCAGGCCTGCCGGGACGGTTATATTTATGTCCATGACATGTCCGCCAGAAGAGATACCATGAATTGTTGTCTGTTCGACGTGCAGAGTGTACTGACCGGCGGATTTGAGATGGGCAATATCTGGTACAATGAGCCGAAGACACTGGATGTGGCGTTTGATGTTATCGGCGATATCGTTTTAAGTGCAGCCAGCCAGCAGTACGGCGGATTCACCGTACCCAGCGTGGATCTGATCCTGGAACCGTATGCTGAGAAGTCTTATAACAGAGCGCTGGCAAAATATGAGCGTCTGGGTATTGCCGCAGATGTGGCGGAAGCAGAGGCACTGGCAGATGTCCAGAAAGAATTTGAACAGGGCTTCCAGGGGTGGGAGTACAAGTTCAATACTGTGGCCAGCAGCCGTGGTGATTATCCGTTTATTACCGTGACCGCAGGAACCGGCACCGGTAAATTTGCAAAGATGGCGACTATTACCATGCTGGATGTCCGCAGAAAGGGACAGGGCAAAAAGGACCACAAGAAGCCTGTATTGTTCCCTAAGATCGTATTCTTATATGATGAGAATCTGCACGGCCCCGGAAAGCCGCTGGAGGATGTTTTCGAGGCAGGTGTGGAATGCTCTGCCAAGACCATGTATCCCGACTGGCTGAGTCTTACCGGCAAGGGCTATGTGGCAAGCATGTACAAGCAGTATGGCAAGATCGTATCTCCCATGGGATGCAGAGCATTTCTGTCTCCATGGTATGAGAGAGGCGGCATGCATCCTGCAGATGACAAGGACCAGCCGGTATTTGTGGGACGTTTCAATATCGGTGCGGTATCCTTGCATCTGCCTATGATTCTGGCCAAGGCAAGAAAAGAAAGCAAAGACTTTTATGAAGTGCTGGATTATTATCTGGAACTGATCCGTCAGCTGCATATCCGGACCTATGCTTATCTGGGAGAAATGCGTGCGTCCACGAATCCTCTGGCATATTGCGAGGGCGGTTTCCTGGGTGGACATCTGAAGCTGACAGACAAGATCAAACCGTTACTGAAATCCGCTACGGCCAGCTTCGGCATTACTGCATTAAATGAACTGCAGGAACTGTACAACGGCAAATCACTGGTGGAAGACGGTGCATTTGCGGTAGAAGTTCTGGAGCATATCAACCAGAAGATCTCCGAGTACAAGGAAGAGGACGGCAATCTGTATGCCATCTACGGAACTCCAGCGGAGAATCTGTGCGGTCTTCAGGTCAAGCAGTTCCGTGAAAAATACGGTATTATCGAGGGTGTATCCGACCGAGAATATGTCAGCAACAGCTTCCATTGCCATGTGACAGAGGATATTACGCCGATCCAGAAACAGGATCTGGAGAACCGTTTCTGGGATCTGAGCAACGGCGGTAAGATCCAGTATGTAAAATATCCCATTGATTACAATACCGAAGCCATCAAGACACTGATCCACAGAGCCATGGATATGGGCTTCTACGAGGGTGTCAATCTGTCTCTGGCTTACTGCGACGACTGTGGCCATCAGGAACTGGAAATGGATGTATGTCCTGTCTGCGGCAGCCGGAATCTGACCAAGATCGACCGTATGAACGGCTATCTGTCTTACTCCAGAGTACATGGAGATACAAGACTGAACGATGCCAAGATGGCGGAGATCGCAGAGCGGAAAAGTATGTAGAGACAGGATGGACAGATAAATGAGATATCATAATATAACCAGGGACGATATGCTGAACGGCGATGGTCTGCGGGTCGTACTGTGGGTGGCAGGCTGCAACCATTGCTGCAAGGAATGCCAGAATCCTATTACCTGGGATCCTGACGGAGGACTCTTATTTGACGAAAGCGCAAAACAGGAGATCTTCGAACAGTTGGAAAAGCCGTACATTTCCGGTATTACCTTTTCCGGCGGAGATCCGATGCATCCCGTGAACCGGGCGGATGTCAGAGACCTCATGAGTGAAATCCGGGAAAAATATCCCACGAAAACGATCTGGATGTACACCGGGGACAGCTGGGAAGACATCTGTGATCTGCCGGTGATGCAGTATGTGGATGTGGTAGTAGACGGTGAATTCCATGTGGAGGAAAAAGATGTAAAGCTCCTGTGGAAGGGCAGTAAGAACCAGCGGGTGATCGATGTGAAGAAGACCTTGGCCAGTGATCATAGACGGGTGCCGGTATTGCACTGCGGGGATTACGCATAGGAAGCGGCTGGTTTCAACCGGTAATGTAAGAAGAAAAAGGAAAGAACAGACAATGCACAGAATAGCAAAATTTCATTTTGTAAGTCCGGGGCAGTTTTTGACTGCCATGCAGGAGGGATATCCTCAGTATACGGAAGCACAGATCAAGGAAATGTATGAAAATTTAAAACTTCCCAGGAGAGCCACGAAAGGAAGCGCAGGCTATGATTTCTTCGCACCGTTTGCCTTTACCCTGGCCCCGGGAGAGACCATCAAGATTCCTACCGGCATTCGTGCTGAAATGAAGGAGGACTGGGTATTACAGATTTATCCGAGAAGCGGACTGGGCTTTAAATACCGTTTGCAGATGAACAATACCGTGGGCATCATTGACAGTGACTATTTCTTTTCAGATAATGAAGGACATATCTTCATGAAGATCACCAATGATTCCAATGAAGGCAAGACCGTGGAGGTTCCTGCGGGAACCGGATTTGCACAGGGAATCTTTATGCAGTATGGCATCACGGAAGATGATGATGCGGAAGAAATCCGTAACGGCGGCTTCGGAAGCACCACGAAGTAACAGGTAAAACAACAAAATAGCAGAATAAAATCCCCCGAATGGGACATGATGAAATTTAGATCATAGACCCAAGGGGGATTTTTTATGCCACAGAACAAACAACCAAAGCTCGTCAGAATATCGGAAAAGCTTCAGCAGAATATGCAGTATGTGGATGAACTGATGGGACTGGAAACCAATTTCGATATTATTCACCGGGTGATTCGTCTCGGTGACACCGATGCCTGCATGTATCTGATCGATGGTTTCTGCAAGGACGAACTGATGCAGAAAATATTACAGTATCTGATGAATCTGAAGACGGAGGACTTCCCAAAGGATGCCCATGAGATGTCTAAAATCGCGATTCCCTACGTGGAGGTGGATCTGGACGATACCTGGGAGAAAATACTGGGAGCTTTGCTGTCCGGCGTCTTTGTCCTGTTGCTGGACGGTTACGAAAAGGCAGTGTTGATTGATGCCAGAACCTATCCCGCCAGAGGGGTGGAGGAGCCGGACAAGGACAAGGTACTCCGGGGGTCCAAGGACGGCTTCGTGGAGACAGTGGTATTCAATACAGCATTGATCCGCCGCAGGATCCGTAGTACGGATCTTCATATGGAAATGCTTAATGCCGGGGAGAATTCCAGAACAGATATCGTACTGTGTTATATGGAGAGCCGTGTGGATCCGAAACTTCTTACGCAGATCCGGGAACGGATCCGTTCCATTCAGGTGGATGCTCTGGCCATGAATCAGGAAAGCCTGGCGGAATGTCTGTACCAGCGGAAGTGGTACAATCCATTTCCGAAGTTCAAATACACGGAGCGGCCGGATACGGCGGCAGCCCAGGTGCTGGAAGGCAATCTGGTGATCCTGGTGGACAATTCCCCTTCTGCCATGATCCTGCCCACCACGATCTTTGATGTGGTGGAAGAGGCGGATGATTATTACTTTCCGCCGGTCACCGGAACGTATCTGCGTCTGACCCGTTTCCTGATCGCACTGCTCACGTATTTCGTGACACCCACATATCTGCTCCTTATGAATCATCGGATGTGGATCCCAGAGAATCTGGAATTTATTATTCTGAAAGAGGATCCCAATGTGCCTCTGATCCTGCAGTTTTTACTGTTGGAGCTGGCCATTGACGGACTGCGGCTGGCGGCGGTCAACACACCGAATATGCTGAGTACTCCCTTGAGTGTCATGGCGGCGCTGGTGCTGGGAGAATTTTCGGTGGAGAGTGGGTGGTTCTCCAGTGAGGTTATGCTTGCCATGGCATTTGTGGCCATTGCTAATTACACGCAGGCTAATTATGAATTGGGTTATGCCTTGAAATTTATGCGGATCCTCAATCTGATTTTGACACAGCTTTTCGGAATATGGGGTTATATTGCCGGACTGATTATATTTGCGCTGGCGCTCCTTACGAATAAGACAATCTCCGGACAAAGCTATCTGTATCCGCTGATTCCTTTTGACAGAGCAAAAATGAGAAATCGTTTCTTCCGTGGAAGAATGCCAGAAACCAGAAAAATGTGACAAAATGTATCACTTTTGTCAGCGAAAATTGAAATGGGGGCCCTTTTGATGTATGCTTAGGAAAAATTGATAGCATCAGGAGGGTAACCAATGTTTAAAATCGTTACAGACAGTACTGCTGATCTGCCGGTAGAGTATCTGAAGGAACATGATCTTGGATGCATGAACCTTAGCTATATCATGGATGGTGTGACTTATGGACAAGGACAGGAACTTCCCGAAAAAGAATTCTATGCATTGATGAGACAGGGCAAGATGCCGACTACATCCCAGGTCAACCCTGAGGAGGCAAAGGCTCATTTTACGGAATATCTGAAAGAAAATAAAGAGATCCTCTGTATCGCTTTTTCCTCCGGACTGAGCGGTACTTACAACAGCATGCGGATCGCGGCGGATGAGATCATGGAGGAACAGCCCGATTGCAAGATCATCGTGATCGACAGTCTGTGCGCTTCTCTGGGAGAGGGACTGCTGGTCCACAAGGCAGTGACTTTGAGAGATCAGGGAAAATCCATGGAAGAAGTGGCAGAGTGGGTGAAGAATAATCGTCTGCATCTGGTACATGTATTTACCGTGGATGATCTGTATCACCTCTACCGCGGCGGACGTGTCAGCAAGGCTACGGCATTTGTAGGAACACTGGCCGGTATCAAACCCAAGCTTCATGTAGATAACGATGGACATCTGATTGTCATCGGTAAGGTAAGAGGACGTAAGAAATCTCTGCATGCACTGGTGGATTACATGGAGGAGAAGATGGGATCCTACCGTGACCAGAACGATATTGTTTTCATCAGCCACGGTGATGATCTGCCTGCGGCGGAACTGGTGAGAGACTTGGTAAAGGCGCGTTTTGGCATGGACAGCTTCCTCATCAACTATGTGGGCCCCACCATCGGTTCTCATTCCGGCCCCGGAACACTGGCATTGTTCTTCATGGGTGAAGAGAGATAATACCTGGCGAAAAGAGATAATTCTGAAAATTGAAAAAAGGCTGCCAGTTTCGAAGCGGAAATTATAGGATTCGGAACCGGCAGCCTTTTCTAAATTGTTTTGATACAAAATTGGATTCTGGAAGCGTGCATGGTAAAAAAGTTATCAGGTCTCGCAGGAATCACAGCGGTCAAATCCGGGATTGAATGCATAGAAGTTCCTGGAGTTCAGGTGATCCTGGGCAATGCGCAAGGCTTCACCGAAGCGCTGGTAGTGGACGATCTCCCGGGCTCTGAGGAACTTGATGGGTTCACAGACATCCGGATCCTTGATCAGGCGCAGAATGTTGTCGTAGGTGGAGCGGGCTTTCTGTTCTGCAGCCATATTTTCGTGCAGATCTGTGATGATGTCTCCTTTTACCTGAAATTCACAGGCATTGAAGGGTACACCGCCTGCTGCCTGAGGCCAGACACCAATGGTGTGATCCACATAATAATTGGCAAATCCGCTTTTCTCGATCTCTTCCATGGAGAGGTCACGGGTCAGCTGGTGAACGATGGTGGCAACCATTTCCAAATGTCCAAGCTCTTCAGTTCCGATATCCGTCAACAGTCCTGCCACTTCCTTAAAGGGCATGGAATAACGCTGGGACAGATAACGCATGCTGGCACCCATTTCCCCGTCGGGGCCACCGTACTGGGAAATGATGACCTGGGCCAGTTTGGCATTGGGTTCCTTGATATTTACAGGGAACTGTAATCTTTTCTCATAACTCCACATCAGTTACATCCTCCTTCCCAGGGTAAGGGAGCGTTGCCCCAGCGCCACTCCTTGTTACTTTCTGCCAGATCTTTCCGCAGGGGGTAATATTCTCTGGAGAATTCCCGCTCCATCTGTGTCTTGATTCTGGCATAATGGTTGAAATACTCCATGGCATTCCGGTCTGTGGGGTGAGTGTCCAGATACAGCATCAGATCCGTCAGAACGAAGTCGGCAATGCCGATGTCGTGCAGCATTTTTTCTTCACTGTTCATTTTACGCATCTCCTTCCGGTAAAAGGTTTGTCAAGCTCCGGAAAAATGGTACCCGCCTGGTAGCCTTTTTCCAGATTCTCATACATTTTGGTGAAATGCTGCCAGGGAACATAGGCCATGGCCAGTGGATATTTTTCAAAATGTTCTTCAAAAGAATAGTCTTTCATAGCAATCCTTTCCAATAATTCATTTAATATATGGTATGATCGGACGAAAAAATAGTGCCAAATAAATAGATGATACAAATTGGATACAAAGATGAGATATGCTATAATATAAATATGTGCAAAAGAAAAACAAGCGGCTGCGAAGCAGACATTTGTTTTTCTTGCACTATTAGCGAACGAATATCCTGCGAAGCAGAATGCAGAGTGCGATAGCACGAATTCGTGAGCTTGGGAAGCGTGGTCGAAGGACAGCGGATTGTGAATGTCTGTTACGATTTCGAGAGTGCGATAGCACGGAGAAATCGTATTATAAAACAAGCGGCTGCGAAGCAGGATGCAGAGTGCGATAGCACGAATTCGTGAGCTTATGAAATGTGGTCGAGGGACAGGGAAATGCTTAGAATATTAATTGCAGAAGATGAGGAGCCCATTGCCAATCTGATCCGGATCAATCTGACGAGAGCCGGGTACCAGTGCACCTGGGCACCGGACGGACAGACCGCAGCGGATCTTATGGAGCGGGAGAAATTCGATCTGGCACTTTTGGATATCATGCTGCCGGGAATCAATGGTTATGAACTGATGGATTATGCGAAAGCCTGTGAGCTTCCGGTGATCTTTCTGACAGCCTTGGGTTCTACGGAACATAAAGTAAAAGGGCTTCGCATGGGCGCAGATGATTATCTGCCGAAGCCTTTCGAGATCGTGGAGCTTCTGGCCAGAGTAGAGGCAGTGCTGCGCAGATATCATAAGACGGAGACGATGATACAGGTCAACAATGTAACTATAGATACGGCATCCCACAGAGTGACACTGGATGGAGAAGAAATCTATCTGACACCGAAGGAATTTGATCTTCTGTTATTGTTTGCAAGAAATAAAAACAGGGCTTTGTACCGGGAGACTATATACGAGACCGTATGGGGCGGTGAATATATGGGACAGAGCCGCACGGTGGACCTGCATGTACAGCGGCTGAAGAAAAAGCTACATTGGGAAAATATTATTATAGCGGTATATAAGGTGGGGTATCGTTTGAATGAAGTTCACGTATAAATTATTTTTTTCCATCACAGCACTCCTTACGGCAGCCTTCATGCTGTTTGGAAGCTTTATGCTGTTTTCCTATTTTAACCGCATGTTAGAACGGGAGACGGAGCAGGGAAAACGAGAGAACCTTCTCTTTCAGACCATTTATGATATGGTGTATCAGAACATGGAAAAATACGGAGCGGAATTTGCTGGGATACAGGCAGGAAATTCCGCAACAGAACGGATGACGGATCAGAACGGTATGGAATGTATGATACTTGAAACGGATGGCACGATCACCTTGGAGGGCAGCCTGAAGCTGCCGCAGGATGAGATCAGGACTCTTGCGGAAGAAATGATCCGGACTATGGATCCCGGTGCAGATCAGGTCTACGGTGTCCGCAAGGTAGGAACGTGTTATTATCTGCTCAGCATCATCACAGATCAGGCGACGGATTCGGCAGATACGGTATATCTAGGGATCCTGAAGGATCTGAGCGGCATTTATGAAGAACGGAGTAGTATGATGCGGCAATATGGTATTGCGCTGGCAGGTCTGTTGGTGATCGGTGGTCTGGCAGCTTTTTTGCTGTCCAGATATCTGACCCGCCCCATAGAGCAGTTAAACCGCACTGCGGGAAGGATTGCAGGAGGGGATTTTGAGAAGAGAGCTGTCTATCAGGGCACAGATGAGATCGGAGAGTTATCCCGCAGCTTTAACCGGATGACGGACCGCCTGATGCACCAGATGGAAGAAAAAGAGCTGGAAGCGAAACAGAAGGAGGACTTTACAGCGGCATTTGCCCATGAACTGAAGACACCGCTGACCTCCATCATCGGCTATGCAGATATGTTGAATTCTTATGAACTGACGGAACAGGAACGGGGGGAGGCCACGTATTATATTTTCAGTCAGGGGAAACGTCTGGAGAGTCTGTCCCATAAATTACTGGAGCTGGTAGGAATGGACAGACAGGAGATGGAATTTAAAAGAATACTTACCAGGGATCTGGAAGAAAATATCCGGGATACTATGCGGATTCCTTTTGAGCGGAAAGGAATTCGTGGGAAGATCAATCTGGAAAAAGGAGTGATCTGGGGAGACCGGGATCTGTTACTGTCACTGTTATATAATCTGTTGGACAATGCCGTGAAGGCAGTGGAAGAGGGCGGATTTATTCTTATGAAGGGAAGAAAACTTCCACAAGGGTATGAAATAAAAGTTGTGGACAACGGAAGAGGAATTCCGCAGGAAGAGATCGCACGGATCACGGAAGCTTTCTATATGGTAGATAAGTCCAGGTCCCGCAAAGAAGGCGGCGCCGGAATCGGAATGGCTCTCTGCCAGAAAATCATTACCCTGCATCAGGGGGAACTTAAAATCGACAGCAAGCTTGGAGAAGGCACGGTAATACGGTTATATTTTCCCGGGAAAATGCAGGCTGTAAAAAATAAAAGCAACAGGGGAGCAAAAGGCGGAATATGAAAAAACAGGAGAATAAGAACCGGCGCAATTTCCTACTATGTATGGGTGGACTGTTTGTGCTGATCGTATTTGCATTCGCAGGACCGGAAGGGCTGTTACGATTGCAGGATAAAAGCAGGCTGACCAGGTCAGTCAGTATATCAAATACAGGAACGGATTATACCGTCTGGAAGGAAGAGTATGAGACAGACACTGTGCGCAGACTTCAAAATCTGGCAGACGGTATCGCTTTGGGAAAACAGTACTATATCTCTGAACAGGATTATGAAGCTGCAACGGATGGTGAAATATATAGTCTGATCGATGAATATATTTTAAATACGGAATGGAATTACACTTTTCAGGATATGGGTGTGATCCCGGAGGATTATTTTTTCAAAAATATGGATACAGATCATATTTCCATCAAACGATATATTTTGTATGATGAAAAGCTGTCGGACGGAGTCGCGATCATGGCCTATGACATCTGTATGCGCATGAAGGAAGAGGAGGTTACGGGAGTCAGTATAGAGTGTGTCGTGGATTCCGAGACCGGAACACTCTATGCTATGAAGGTTGTGCTAGAAGATGAGACAGAACCTGTCACCTGGGATGATATCGGTGCGGATGCCCCTTATTATTTTATCACCGATTATATGCAGTCTTATCTGCATGATTATAATTCCGGGACCTATATTGAAATCGAGGGAGAGGCGCCTTATGATACCAATGCACAGATCATGTGGGATAAAGAAGCTGAAATAAAGGCTGGAATAGAAGCGGAGGACCGGACGACCATGGAAAACGACAACGGTGAGTATTCGTGTGATCTTGCATATGGAGAGCATAAGCTGCATCTGACCGCAACCCTGCTCAATGCTTCCGAAGGACAACTGGAGAAAGGTATCGGATATCTGTTCGGGATCCGTGAGATCGCAGAAAAAATCCCGGGGTTTCTGCCGGATAGCCAGTAAATACATTCCGGAAATGCAGGAATCCGGAAAAGCAGCCGGACAGTGATATCAATGTATAAAATAGAAAAATAAAGAATATAGTTTAGAAAAATATGTCAGGGAGACAGACTTTTTATGATCACAGAGGTAACAGGCTTTTTACAGCAGACAGACCGGATCGTATGGGGACCCTGGCTTATTTTTTTGTTGCTGGGAACCGGCTGTTATCTGATGCTTAGCTTACGATTCCTTCCCTTGAAGAATCTGCCTGCTGCACTCAGGCGTGTGTTTTTGCCGGAAAGCCGGAAGGGAACAGAGGGCAGGGGAGTATCTTCGTTTTCTTCCCTGACCACGGAACTGGCGGCCACCATTGGAACGGGAAATATTGTAGGGGTAGCCACTGCCATGGTACTGGGAGGGCCGGGTGCTCTGTTCTGGATGTTACTGTCCGGGATCATCGGGCTGTCGACCAAACTGGTAGAAAGCACACTGTGTGTCAGGTATCGTGTCAAAAACCAAAAGGGGGAACCGGCAGGCGGTCCGATGTATGTACTGCAAAATGCATTCCCACAGAAAACAGCAGGCAGGATCCTCGCCATGCTGTTTGCAACATTTGCTGTGCTGGCTTCCTTCGGCATGGGAAATATGACACAGGGAAATTCTATTGCGGAGGCACTTTCGGTGACGTTTCAGGTAAAACAGACAGTCACGGGAATTGTGTTAAGTCTGCTTACGATTCTGGTGATTCTGGGAGGGATAGGAACCATTGCGAAGGTGACGGAATATCTGGTGCCCTGTATGGCAGTGTTTTATCTGTTTGGAACGGGAATGGTGATCTTTACCCATTTTAAGAATCTTCCCGCCGGTGTGGTGCAGATCCTGTGGGGAGCTTTCTGCCCGGAGGCTATGACAGGAGGGGCGGCAGGGACGATGCTTGCAGTGGAAAACGGAATCGCCCATTCCGGAAGAATGGCGATGCGCTATGGGGTCTCCAGAGGTGTTTTCTCAAATGAAGCGGGACTGGGGGCGGCGGGAATCAGTGCTGCTGCCGCAGATACGTCAGATGCGGTGCATCAGGGATATATCAGCATGACGGGTGTCTTTATTGATACCATTGTGATCTGCTCTCTGACGGGGCTTGCCATTGCGGCCAGTGGAATGCTGGGGCAGAGGGACCCCCGGGGAGAAGTCCTGAACGGTACAGCCCTCATGATCGCTGTTTTTTCAGATACTTTCGGCAGAACAGGGGAATGGATGCTCACAATCTCCATTGTACTGTTTGCATTTGCCACGATTATCGCCTGGGAATATCAGGGGGAGAAAGCTTTTGAGTATCTGACGGGCGGCTGTGACCGAACCCAGTGGTATCGCCTGGGCTATGGACTGGTCACTTTTTTGGGAGCGGTCTGCTCGCTGGAAGCGGTGTGGGATTTTTCGGATATTTGTAACGGACTGATGGCAGTACCGAATCTGCTGGCGGTACTGATGCTGTCAAGAGGGATCTGTCGGGAAATACGGAAATATAATTTCCGAGAAATATAAAATTTGAAATTAATGATTGAAGGGTTGCCGACACCATGATATGATAAATAAGATACAGCTGTCCGCGTTTATAAGAGCGTAAGAGAGGACAGTTGTATTTGTGTATACGATGAGCCAGGTACAGGCTTGTGCTTGCACAAGGATCTGTATTTGGCGAATGTACATCATCGAGCTTTTAAGCGAGCTGGTGTATAAGTTAAGGAGTGAGATTATGGACAAGACCATTGAAAATTTTTTACGATATGTAAAGATCGATACCCAGTCCAGTGAAGAAAGCACCACCATCCCCAGTACCATGAAACAACATGATCTGGCCAGACAGCTGGTGAGCGAACTGGAGGCCATGGGGGCCGCAGAGATCACTTATGACAAGGAGCACTGTTATGTCTATGCCACAATTCCGGCATCCGCAGGCTGCGAGAAAGCTCCGGTACTTGGCTTCATTTCCCATATGGATACCTCTCCGGCGGTGACGGATACCAACGTAAATCCCCGGATCGTAGAGAATTACGATGGAAAAGATATTGTGTTGAATGCAGCAGGGAATATTGTCATGAAGGTGGAGGATTTTCCGGAACTGTTACATTATATGGGACAAGATCTGATCGTGACGGACGGAACGACTTTGCTTGGTGCGGACGACAAGGCCGGTGTGGCTGAGATCATGACCATGGCGGAGACTTTATTAATGCATCCGGAGAAAAAGCATGGTAAGATCCGGATCGGCTTTACCCCGGATGAGGAAGTGGGTGCCGGAGCCGATCATTTTGATGTGAAGCTGTTCGGTGCGGATTATGCCTACACCGTGGATGGCGGAGCACTGGGGGAATTGGAATATGAGAATTTTAATGCCGCCGGGGCAAAGCTTCATGTATATGGCAGAAGTGTGCATCCCGGTTCCGCCAAAGGCAAAATGAAAAATGCCATTCTCATCGCGCAGGAGTTTCAGAAGCTGCTGCCGGTAGAGCAGAATCCAATGTATACCGAAGGCTATGAGGGCTTCTTCCATCTGGATGCTATAAGCGGCAATGTGGAGGAAGTTACTGCGGACTATATTATCCGTGATCATAACAGACAGCTGTTTGAACAGAAAAAAGAGTTGTTCTTGTCCTGTGCGGATTTCCTGAACCGGAAGTATGGGGAAGGTACCGCTATAGTGGATATGAAAGATTCTTATTATAACATGCGGGAGATCATGGAGCAGCATATGCATCTGATCGACAACGCGAAAGCTGCCATGGAAGAGCTGGGAATCGAGCCCAAGGTATCGCCCATCCGCGGCGGTACCGACGGCGCCAGACTGTCCTTCATGGGGCTGCCCTGCCCGAACCTGTGCACCGGCGGAGAAAATTATCACGGCAGATATGAGTATGCCTGTGTACAGTCCATGGAAAAAACAACCGGACTATTGATCGCCATTGCAGCAAAATACGCAGACAGATAATAGATACCGATATTTAGAAAGGCAATATTTTTTATATGATAAATGTAACACAAATGAACGAAACCGACAGACAGTATTATTTTATGGAGAAAGCCTCCGGTCATGTGGCAAAGCTTGGAGAAGAACTGGGCAGAAGGCCTACCTGCTGTGTGACTACTTTTGGATGTCAGATGAATGCCAGGGATTCGGAAAAACTGGTGGGAATCCTGGAAAAAGTCGGCTATGAGATCATTGAAGATGAGAATGCGGACTTTGTGATCTATAATACCTGTACGGTGAGAGATAACGCCAACCAGCGTGTCTATGGAAGACTGGGAGTATTAAACGGCTATAAAAGGAAAAATCCTCATATGAAGATCGCATTGTGCGGCTGTATGATGCAGGAACCCACCGTGATCGAGAAGATTAAAAACAGTTACCGCTTCGTGGATCTGATCTTCGGAACTCATAATATTTTCAAATTCGCAGAGCTGTTATGCTCCCTGTTTGAAAATGAGGGAATGGTCATTGATATCTGGAAGGATACGGACAAGATCGTGGAAGATCTGCCGGTAGAGAGAAAATATTCTTTCAAATCAGGTATCAATATTATGTTCGGCTGCAATAATTTCTGCAGCTATTGTATTGTCCCCTATGTCCGCGGCAGGGAGCGAAGCCGTAATCCGAAGGATATCATCCGGGAGATCGAGGGACTGGTGGCAGACGGCGTTGTGGAGATCATGCTGCTGGGACAGAATGTAAATTCCTACGGTAAGAATCTTGAAGAGCCCATTACCTTTGCACAGCTTTTGCAGGAAGTAGAAAGAATCGAGGGATTGGAGAGGATCCGTTTCATGACCTCCCACCCCAAGGATCTGTCGGAGGAACTCATTGAGGTGATGAAGCATTCGAAAAAGATCTGCAGACATCTGCATCTGCCCTTACAGTCCGGTTCCACGAAGATTTTAAAAGCCATGAACCGTCGTTATACCAAGGAACAGTATCTGGAGTTGGCGGAGAAGATCCGCAGGGAGATCCCGGATATGGCTATTACCACGGATATTATCGTAGGCTTTCCGGGAGAGACGAAAGAAGACGTGGATGAGACCATTGATGTGATCCGCCGTGTGAAATATGACAATGCGTTTACCTTTATTTATTCCAAACGTACCGGTACTCCGGCGGCAGCCATGGAACAGGTGCCAGAGGAGCAGGTGAAGGAACAGTTTGACCGGGTACTTAAGACCGTGCAGGAGACTGCCAGAGAACAGGTTAGCAGATATCAGGGACAGATTGCAGATGTGCTGGTGGAAGAGATCAACGAAAACGACCGCTCCATGGTCACCGGAAGAATGTCCAACAATACATTGGTACATTTTCAGGGGGATGCATCACTTGTGGGGAAGATAGTGAATGTATCGCTGGATGAATGCCATGGATTTTATTACACAGGTCATCAGGTGTAAAAGGAAAATAAAATGAAACAAGAGAAGGAAAAAGAACTTTGGGGAAATTGTGATATAGAGAAGGATATGTCCTGGAATATGTATCAGATTCTTGTGAACACGGCCGTAAGCGCAAACCTGATTGGGACGATTTGCAATTTCTGTATTCATGGGACGGAACTACCCACCATACTCTGCGGAGTATGCCTGTTGATGATCCTGATCATCGGATGTGCCGGATGGATTACCCAAAAGGTGCAATTACCTGCGGTTGTGATCATTTTAATACTTTCCTGGTTTGAGTTCCCTTATCTGTATTATTGCTATGGGAACACAGCCATTGTATATCTGATTCTTGGAATTGTGGGACTGGCAGTATTTTTCCCCAGAAGCATGGTGATTGCTTCTTATGCGTTCACCCTGCTGGAATATCTTGTAATCATGATGATCAGTTTTGAACGTCCTTCCAGATGGAGCAATATGGATGAAATCGGTATAATAGGAACAACTCTGGGATCTTTTATCATCGTAGCACTTTCCGTATTTACCATGATATTTGTACTGCTCAAAAGGTATGAAGAACAACGGAAACAATTGCTGACGCTCAGTGAAAATCTGGAATTTGCAGCAAATCATGATCCACTGACCAGACTGTATAATCGACGTTATCTGGTAAAACAGGTGGATGGGTGGATGCGGATACCAGGCAGGAATTTTTGGATCATACTGATGGATGTGGACGATTTTAAAGTAGTAAATGATACCTATGGACATGGATATGGTGATGATGTGCTAAGGGAAGCCGGCAGACTGATGCTGGAGGAAATGCTGGGAAAGGGAATTGCCTCCCGATTCGGCGGCGAGGAATTTATGCTGGTATTCGAAGAAGACAACCGTGAGCAGGTGCTGCAGGCGTTTCAAAATATTCAGGAGGGGTTAAGGAAATACTCTCAGGCAACCAAACAAACGGATATTACGATCAGCGGTGGAATGGAACGTTATGAGGCAGATAAACAGATGGATCTGTTGTTTACTTCTGCAGATCGTAAGCTATACACCGCAAAAAATAATGGGAAAAATCGTATTGTAGAATGATTTGGCCAAAAAAATCTTGCCAAGAAAACGAAATAGAGATATGATAAGGCTCGTGTGACTTTATAAAAATTTTATAATTTCACACGAGTTTTGTATTATTAAGGAGATTGTTATGGAAAAACTAAAACCGAAGCTTTTCTCCGTGATGAAAAGCTACACGAAAGAACAGTTTGTAAAAGATGTGATCGCAGGTATCATCGTGGCGATCATTGCCCTGCCCTTATCCATTGCACTGGCACTGGCTTCCGGAGTAACACCGGAAAAGGGTATCTATACAGCAATCACCGCAGGCTTTGTGATCTCTTTCCTGGGTGGCAGCCGCGTACAGATCGCAGGTCCTACTGCGGCATTTGCCACTATCGTAGCCGGTATTGTGGCGAAGAACGGCATGGACGGTCTGATCATCGCGACATTGTTAGCGGGTGTGATCCTGATTCTGATGGGATTATTCCGATTGGGTAATCTGATCAAGTTCATCCCTTATACCATTACCACGGGCTTTACCTCAGGTATTGCCGTGACAATTCTGATCGGACAGATCAAGGACTTCATGGGACTGACCATTGTCAGTGAAGAGCCGCTGATCGAGACCATGGACAAATTAAAAGCGGTATTTCAGTTTATATCCACCACCAATCTGCAGGCCCTTCTGGTGGGTGTGATCAGTCTGCTGATCCTGATCGTATGGCAGTATCTGCCGGGCTTCTGCAAGAAGATTCCCCCTTCACTGATTGCAGTACTGGTGGGAAGTGCCATGGTAGCACTGCTTAATATGAATGTAAACACCATCGGAGATCTGTATGAGATCTCCAATAAGCTCCCGACAATTTCTCTGCCGTCCTTCAGCCTGAAGACCGTACAGAATGTCCTGCCGGATGCTTTCACCATCGCTATTCTGGCGGCTATCGAGTCTCTGCTTTCCTGTGTGGTGGCAGACAGCATGGTGAATAGTAGACACCGCTCCAACATGGAATTGATCGCCCAGGGTGCCGGCAACATTACTTCCGCATTGTTCGGAGGAATTCCGGCTACCGGAGCCATTGCCAGAACCGCAGCCAACGTGAAAAACGGCGGACGTACCCCTATTGCAGGTATGGTACATTCTGTGACACTGCTGTTAATACTGGTGGTGCTGATGCCGTATGCGGCACTGATCCCCATGCCTACCATCGCAGCGATCCTGTTCATGGTGGCATACAATATGTGTGACTGGCGGAAGTTCGTAGGACTCTGCAAGACTGCACCCAAGAGCGATATCATCGTTCTGGTGACCACGTTTGTACTGACCGTTGTGTTTGATCTGGTGGTAGCCATTGAGGTAGGTATCCTGCTGGCAGCCATTCTGTTCATGAAACGTATGAGCGATGTGACGGAAGTGGAAGGCTGGAAATATGTGGACGATGAGGATGATGCGGACAGCCTGTCCTTAAGAGTCGTACCGCACAACACTATGGTTTATGAGGTCAGCGGCCCTCTGTTCTTCGGCGCAGCAGACAAGATCCTGAAGATCACACTGGATGAGAAGATGAATTGTCTGGTACTGCGTATGCGCAGCGTGAGCGCTATCGATGCCACAGCCATGCATAATCTGGAACAGCTATATACAGACTGCAAGAAGAAAAATATCCAGATCATTCTGTCCCATGTAGGGGAACAGCCCATGCACGTCATGGAGAAGAGCGGTTTCCTGGACAAGGTCGGCAGAGAGAATGTGTGTGCGCATATTGATGATGCACTGGAGCGCGCCGCACGGTTGGGATAAGGGGCAAAAACTATCATTTGTGGACGGGTTCTTTAATTTACAACCTCAATATTTTGTGCTAAGATAGATGCGGATACGCAAGCTTTTGCGTGTCCGCTTTGTCGTGTATTCTTTTACAGAACAGGAGAAAATCATGGCTGAATTGACACCAATGATGCAAAAATATATGGAGACCAAGGAGCAGTATAAGGACTGCATCCTTTTTTATCGCCTGGGAGACTTTTATGAAATGTTCTTTGACGATGCTATAGTAGCATCCAAAGAGCTGGAAATTGCACTGACCGGAAAAAGCTGTGGACTGGAGGAACGTGCTCCTATGTGTGGTATTCCCTATCATGCGGTGGAGACATATCTGGCCAGATTGGTCAGCAGGGGCTATAAAGTAGCCATCTGCGAACAGGTGGAGGACCCAAAGCTGGCAAAGGGACTGGTGAAGAGAGAGGTTATCCGTGTGGTGACCCCGGGGACCAACCTGGATGTCCAGTCGTTGGAAGCCAGCAAGAACAATTACCTGATGTGCATTGCCTATACCTCGGATGGAATCGGCATTTCCGCAGCGGATGTCACTACCGGAGATTATTATGTGACAGAGGTAGAAGACCTGCGGAAACTGAAGGACGAACTGATGAAATATGAGCCCTCGGAGATCATCTGCAATGAGGCCTTTCTGGTCAGCGGATATGATGTGGAGGACTTGAAGTCCCGGTTACATATGTCGGTCAGCTCACTGGAGTCTCACATGTTCGATGATGACGGCTGCCGGCGGATCCTTATGAGACATTTTAAGGTGAATACTCTGATCGGCCTCGGTGTTGAGGAATTTCCTACAGGAATTCTGGCAGCAGGAGCATTGCTGCAATATTTATATGATACCCAGAAGACGGATCTTGAACATTTTACTCATATTTCTCCCTATCTTACCAGCAAATACATGCTGTTGGACAGTTCCACCAGAAGAAATCTGGAACTGACAGAGACACTGCGGGAAAAGCAGAAGAGAGGGTCTCTGTTGTGGGTACTGGACAAGACGAAGACGGCCATGGGCGGCAGATTGCTGCGAAACTATATTGAGCAGCCTCTGATTGATAAGGAAGAAATGGAGAAACGTCTGGATGCAATCCAGGAACTGAATCAGGATTCCATCTCCCGGGACGAGATCAGAGAGTACCTGAATCCGGTTTACGATCTGGAACGACTGCTCAGCAAAGTAACTTATAAGACGGCAAACCCCAGAGATCTGATCGCTTTTCGTAACTCTCTGCAGATGCTGCCGCCTATCAAGACGGTGTTGTCGGGCTTCCAGAAAGAGGAGCTGGCAGCCATCCGGGAAGAAATCGATGGACTGGAGGACATTTATCAGCTGATTGACGAGGCGATCGTTGAGGAACCGCCCATATCTATTCGTGAAGGCGGAATGATCAAGGATCAGTTCGATGAGACTATAGATCATCTGCGTGCAGCCAAACATGACGGCAAACAATGGCTGGTCCAGCTGGAAGAAGAAGACAGAGAACGTACCGGGATCAAGAATCTCAAAATCAAAAAAAATAATGTGTTCGGCTACTTCTTTGAGGTGACCAATTCCTACAAGGATCTGGTGCCGGAGGATTATATCCGCAAGCAGACCCTTGCCAATGCGGAGCGGTATACCACACCGAGATTAAAAGAACTGGAAGATACGATCTTAAATGCGGAGGACAAGCTTCAGACACTGGAGTATGATATTTTCTGCAGAATCCGGGATACCATCGCACAGGAACTGGTACGTATCCAGAATACTGCCAAGGCGCTTGCAAAACTGGATGTTTATGCATCCCTGTCCCTGGTGTCTGAGCGCAATCACTATGTACGCCCGAAGTTAAATGAAAAAGGTGTCATTGATATCAAGGATGGCAGACATCCTGTGGTGGAACAGATGATCACTAATGACATGTTCATTGCCAACGACACCTATCTGGATAATGGAAGTCATTGTATCAGCATCATCACCGGTCCGAATATGGCGGGAAAATCCACATATATGCGTCAGACGGCACTGATCGTGCTGATGGCACAGATCGGTTGTTTCGTGCCTGCCAGAAGTGCCAACATCGGCATTGTAGACAGAATCTTTACCCGTGTGGGTGCATCGGATGACCTGGCCAGCGGGCAGTCCACGTTCATGGTGGAGATGAATGAGGTGGCGAATATTTTACGGAATGCCACATCCAAAAGTCTCCTGATCCTGGATGAGATCGGAAGAGGCACGTCCACCTTTGATGGCCTGAGCATTGCCTGGGCAGTGATCGAACATATCAGTAATCGAAAGCTTTTGGGAGCGAAGACACTGTTTGCCACCCATTATCATGAGCTGACCGAGCTGGAAGGCAAAATGAACAATGTCAACAACTACTGCATCGCAGTCAAGGAATGCGGAGACGATATTGTATTCCTGCGTAAGATCGTAAAGGGCGGTGCAGACAAGAGCTACGGTATCCAGGTGGCCAAACTGGCCGGTGTGCCAGATATGGTCATTGACCGTGCAAAAGAGATCGTGGAACAGCTGTCCGACAATGATATCACCGAAAAGGTGCAGAGTATCGCCATTGATAATAAGGGCGATGGGAAAGCAAAAAAACAGCCAAAATACGATGAAGTGGATCTGGCGCAGATGTCTCTGTTTGATACGGTGACGGACGAGGATGTGCTGAAGGAACTGACGGAGATCGAAGTAACGACTCTGACACCGCTGGATGCACTGAATACTTTGTACCGCCTGCAGAATAAGTTAAAGAACCGCTGGAACGGCTAGAAAGCATAAGGGAGGAGATTTATGGGAATACATGTACTGGACTCCCGGACGATCGACAGGATCGCTGCCGGTGAGGTGGTGGAGAGACCAGCCAGTGTGGTAAAGGAACTGGTGGAGAATGCCATTGATGCCGGATCTACAGCAATCACGGTGGAGGCAAAGGAAGGCGGCATTGAATTCATCCGCGTGACGGATAACGGCTGCGGTATCGAGAGAGATCAGCTTCCTACCGCGTTCCTGCGCCATGCCACCAGTAAAATAGAGGATGCGGATGATCTGAACCATATTGCGAGTCTGGGATTCCGTGGTGAGGCTTTATCCAGTATCGCGGCAGTTTCCCGGGTGGAGATCATTACCAAGCGAAAGGAAAATCTCACGGGTACCCGCATGGTACTGGAAGGGGCGCGGGAGCAATCCATTGATGAAATCGGTGCACCGGACGGCACAACGTTCCTCATGCGGAACCTGTTTTTTAATACGCCGGTACGCCGGAAGTTCTTAAAACAGCCTGCCACAGAGGGCAGTTATATCACGGATCTGATGGAACATCTGGCATTGTCGAGACCGGATATTTCGTTTAAATTTGTACTGGGAAACCAGACCAGATTCCATACCTCCGGAAACGGTGACCTGCGGGAGGTAATTTACCGGATCTACGGCAGGGAGATTGCCGCAGAGCTGGTGCCTATCCAGATCGAAGAGAACGGCATCAAAGTCGAAGGATATCTGGGCAAACCGGTACTGGTGCGTTCCAACCGTAACTTCGAGATCTATTTTATCAACGGTCGTTTTATCCGCAGCGGTGTGATCGCCAAGGCTATCGAGGAAGGCTACAAGCAGTATCTGATGCAGCATAAGTTTCCACTGTGCGTACTGCATATCACCATGGATACGGAGACGGTGGATGTGAACGTACATCCTTCCAAAATGGATGTGCGGTTCTCTGACGGCATGGCATTTGCCAGAATGCTCAGTGAGAAGATCGCCATCACTTTGCGGAACCGGGAGATGATCCCGGATGCTTCTCTGGAGGATGAAAAGGCAATCCAGAAGAAAGAACAGGAAGAGAGAAGAGCTTCCTGGAAAGAACACACACCGGAAGTATTTGAAAAAAAGAGAGAAGAAAGCTATCGTGTCATGGAGGCAGCAAAATATGAAGCAGCTTCCAGGGACCGGAGAGAATTTATACAGAAACCTGTCTGGCAGGAAAATCATGCCGGGGTACAGACCAGTATCCGCAAGCCGGAGCTAATAGAGAACTCCACAGTGGGTGTTGCAGGAACTGTGACGGTGAAAAAAACGCAGGCCGTCCTGTACGGTAATACACCAGAAGTTTCCAAAGCAGTCAGCACCACAGCCGTACCGCAGGAAGATGATTTCTTCGTGGAGGCAGTGCCGCCGGAAGACAGGAAGAACCCGGTACAGGAACAGATGGCCACAACAACTGCTTCCGGACAGCCCACGGCATCGTCGCAGGATGCAGCTGCCGCCCCGGAACCGGAGATCAAAAATACCCAGCAGTTGAATCTGTTCGAGGAAAAACTGTTGTCCATGCAGAATCGCAGCCGTTACCGGATTATCGGTCAGGTCTTTGATACTTACTGGCTGATCCAGTTTGAAGACAAATTGTTCATCATTGACCAGCATGCGGCTCATGAAAAGGTAAAATATGAACGCCTGATGAAACAGTTTTATGAAAAGAGTGTGGTGTCCCAACGTCTGATGCCGGCGATTATTGTCAGCCTGACAGGGCAGGAGGAAAGCATTCTGCACACCTATGAGGATGCTTTTGCACAGCTGGGATTTGAGATTGATGCTTTCGGAGGCAACGAATATGCCCTCCGTAGTGTGCCAGTGGATCTCTACGGATGCAGTGAGAGGGAACTGTTCCTGGCAGTGCTGGATGAACTGTCCCAGGAGACCGGCAATCGCGGAAGTTTTCAGGTCATTGAGGAAAAGATTGCATCCATGTCCTGCAAGGCGGCGGTCAAAGGCAATAACCGTCTGAGCTTTCAGGAGGCGGAGAAATTGATCGACGAACTTCTGACCCTGGATAATCCCTACAACTGTCCCCACGGCAGACCCACTATTATTACCATGACGGAGACAGATCTGGAGAAAAAATTTAAGAGGATAGTATAATGCGTTTACTGATCAGACAGAGAGTGTTTTCCTGGACAGATTCCTATGATGTCTATGATGAAAATGAAAATCCAAAATATTTTGTAAAAGCGGAGTTTTTCTCCCTGGGACACCAGTTGCATGTATACGACAGAAATAACCATGAACTGGGAGTGATCAGACAGCGGCTGCTTACCTTTCTTCCGGCCTTTGAAATCGAGATCGGTGGCCGGGTCCGTGGTGAAATCCGCAAACAGTTTTCTTTTTTCAAGCCCAGATATGAGATCGACTATAACGGCTGGCGCGTGGAGGGAGATTTTCTGGGATGGGATTATGATGTATACAATGGATGCAGCAGTATCATCCATATCTCCAAAGAACTGTTTCACTGGGGAGATACGTATACTATTAATTTCTCCGATCCACAGGATGAACTGGAGGGTCTGATGCTGGTCATCGCCATCGATGCAGCAAACTGTACCCAGAACAACGGATAGCAGGATAAAAAGAGTAAGGAAAAAATAATGTCGGTAATACAGAAAAAAAAGAAACCACTGGTGGTCCTGACCGGGCCGACAGCGGTGGGAAAGACAAAACTGTCCATCGCACTGGCAAAAGCTATAAATGGAGAAATCCTGTCGGCAGATTCCATGCAGGTATATAAACATATGGATATCGGTTCTGCCAAAATCCGTCCGGAGGAGATGGAGGGGGTGCCCCATCATCTGATCGATATTCTGGAGCCCTGGGAAGAATTCAATGTAGTAGTGTTCCAGAAACATTGTCTGGAATGTATGGAGCAGATATATGACAGGAGCCATATCCCTATTCTGGTGGGAGGCACCGGATTTTACATTCAGGCGGTGCTTCGGGGCATTGATTTTACGGAAAACGAAGAGAACACCGAATATCGAAAAAAACTGGAACTTCTGGCAGAAGAACAGGGACCGGAGAGTCTGCATGAGATGCTGAAGAAGGTCGATCCCGTATCGGCGGAGAATATTCATGCCAATAATATCAAGAGAACCATCCGTGCTTTAGAATATTATGAACTGACAGGAGAACCGATCTCTGTACACAACGAGAGGGAAAAAGAACGGACAAGTCCCTATAATTTCAGCTATTTTGTGCTGACGGACGACCGGGAAAAGCTGTATGCACGGATCGAGGACAGAATCGATGAAATGATGTCACAGGGTCTGGTGGATGAAGTAAGACAACTGAAGGATATGGGATGCCGTAAGGGCATGACGTCCATGCAGGGACTGGGCTACAAGGAGATTCTGGAATATCTGGATGGAGAATGCAGCTTGGAAGATGCGGTCTATACCTTGAAACGGGATACCAGGCATTTTGCCAAGAGACAGCTGACATGGTTTCGCAGAGAGAGTGAAGTCACCTGGATCGACAAGGGCCGGTTTGATTATAACGAAGAGAAAATATTGGAATACATGATCAGAGAATTAGGAGAAAAAGAGATTTATGAGAAGCAGTAATGAAGAGATCTACCTGTCTATGGGAATCAGCAAGACCGTATATGATTACGGCTGCACCATTGAGAAAAGTTTAAGAGACCGCTTTGATGAAGTGGATAGTAACGCGGAATACAATCAGTTAAAGGTGGTAAATGCCATGCAGCAGCATCAGGTCAGTGAGGCCTGCCTGTTGGGCACTACCGGTTACGGCTACAACGATCTTGGAAGAGATACCCTGGAGGCTGTCTATGCAGCGACTTTCCATACGGAGGATGCACTGGTGCGCCCTCAGATCACCTGCGGCACGCATGCACTGGCATTGGCTCTGATGAGCAATTTAAGACCTGGAGACGAACTGTTGTCCCCGGTAGGCAAACCCTATGATACGTTGGAAGAAGTCATCGGCATCCGCCCCTCCAAAGGGTCTCTTGCAGAATATGGAGTAACTTATCGCCAGGTGGATCTGCTGCCGGACGGAAGCTTTGATTACGATAAAATCCGTGAGAATATCAATGAGAAAACTCATCTGGTAACGATTCAGCGATCCAAGGGCTACCAGACCAGACCCACCCTGTCCGTACAGCGGATCGGCGAACTGATCGCCTTCATTAAAGGTATTAAGCCGGACGTGATCTGCATGGTGGATAACTGCTACGGAGAATTCGTGGAGACCATAGAACCTTCCGACGTGGGTGCGGATATGATCGTAGGATCTCTCATCAAGAACCCCGGAGGCGGACTGGCTCCTATCGGCGGATATATTGCCGGAAAGAAAGAATGTGTGGAAAATGCGGCATACCGTCTGACCTCTCCGGGGCTGGGCAAGGAAGTCGGCGCTTCCCTTGGCATTTTGAAAGATTTTTATCAGGGATTTTTCCTGGCTCCCACGGTGACGGCGGGAGCACTGAAGGGTGCGATCTTTGCAGCCAATGTCTATGAAAAATTAGGTTTTGCGGTAGTACCGAACGGCAGTGAGAGCCGACACGATATCATTCAGGCAGTGACCTTCGGTCAGCCTGAGGGGGTTATCGGCTTCTGCCAGGGAATTCAGGCGGCGGCACCGGTAGACAGTCATGTGACACCGGAACCCTGGGATATGCCGGGATATGATGCACAGGTCATTATGGCAGCGGGAGCATTTGTTTCCGGTTCCTCCATTGAGCTGTCCGCGGACGGCCCCATCAAGCCTCCGTATGCAGTGTATTTCCAGGGCGGACTGACCTGGCAGCATGCCAAATTCGGTATTCTGAAATCCCTGCAGGTACTGGTACAAAAAGGTCTTGTGACGGAAGAACAGATCCGGAAAGCATGTAGAACTACATTGAAAAATACGAATCCTGTAGAAAAAGCGCAAAATAAAATCTACTAAATTTGTGTACAGAAGAAGCTTTTTGTGATAGTATAAAAAGACGTATGGAAGACAGGCTCACGGGGAGACTGTTCAGCCATGGAGAGTACACAGAAGAAAGAAGAGGAACTACCTTGAAGAGAATTAATTGGGTTTTGATCGTCCTGGTACTGATCGGATTTGTGATCGGCAGATTTATAGGGACTTATTTCGACGGTACTTTTCTGAATTACGGACAGAATTTCGGCCTCAGCAGTCCAGTGGAACTGAATCTCGGTTTCATTATTCTGACTTTCGGACTGGAGTTTAACATCACGATCGCCAGTGTGATCGGTGTGATCATAGCGTTTGTGGTATACCGTTTTATCCGTTAGGCAGCATACGTCGGAGCAGGCAGAAGGAGACTTATGCCCGAGAAGAATGTACAGGTAAATACAGACCGGGGACTTCCCTATGAGAGATTTCTGCAGTTCGGACCGGAGAATCTTACGGAGGCGGAATTGCTTGCGGTGATTCTGCGAACCGGGACGAAGGAGGATTCCGCGGTGGCGCTGGCTGAGAAGGTACTGGCACTGGCCACCTATCCGAGAGAAGGACTGCTGGGTCTGCATGATGTGAGTGTGGAAGAACTGATGGAGATCCGGGGCATTGGCATGGTGAAAGCGGTGAAACTAAAATGCATCGCCGAACTGTCCAACAGGATGAGCCGGGCCAAAGCCAGAGAGGGGATCTGCTTCACCAGAGCGGATCATGTGGCGGAATATTTTATGGAAAAACTCAGACACAGGGATACCGAATGTGTGTATCTGCTCTGTCTGGATGCCAAAGGACAGCTGATCCGTGAGAAGAAATTGTCGGACGGCAGCGTCAATATGGCATTGATCTCTCCCAGAGAGATATTTTTGGAGGCGTTAAAGGACAAGGCAGTCAGTCTTATCCTCGTGCACAATCATCCCAGCGGAGATCCCACTCCCAGCAGATCCGACAGGGAGCTGACGGAAAATGTGGCAAAGGTGGGAAACCAGATGGACATTCCGCTGTTAGACCACATTATTATTGGCGATAACAGGTATACTAGCTTCAGAGAGCAAAAATTTTTGATATAAGAAAGGGATAACGACAGTGGCAAACAATGCATTTGGTATCGACCTTGGTACCAACAATATAAAGATCTATAACCGCAATGATGACAATATCATGATCGAAAAAAATATGATTGCCATCGAGAATAAGAATACTTTATTTGCTTATGGTAACTCTGCATTTGAAATGTATGAGAAAGCTCCCAGCAATATTCATATTTCTTATCCGCTTTCCAATGGTGTGATCGCGGATATCAAAAATATGGAGACGCTGGTAAAGTATTTTATCGGTGATCTGCAGAAGGGCAATACCAAGCCTTCTGATTTCTTCATTGCAGTGCCTACGGATGTTACCGAGGTGGAAAAAAGAGCATTCTATGATCTGATCAAAGGAGCTAACGTAAAGGCCAAGAAGATCATGGTAGTGGAGAAGGCCGTGGCAGACGGTCTGGGTCTGGATATCGATGTAAAAAATTCCCAGGGCGTCCTGGTGGTGAATGTCGGCTACGAGACCACGGAAATCTCCATCCTGTCACTGGGCGGTATCGTACTGAGCCGTCTGATCAAGGTGGGCGGCATGAAATTTGATGATGCCATCCGTGCGGCAGTCAGAAGAGAATTCTCTCTGATCATCGGTGGCAAGACGGCTGAGAATGTGAAGATTGCCCTGAAGGAACTGGAAGAAGAAGGAAAGGGTGCTGTAGTATACGGCAGAGACATTGTCACCGGTCTGCCGGTGGAGCGTGAGATTCCCACAAGAATGGTGGACGAGTCTCTGGAAGAGCACTTTAATACCATTATTGATAATGTAAAGGTGATACTGGAGAGAACACCCCCTGAACTGGCAGCGGATATTTACCGTCACGGTATTTATCTGACCGGAGGAGCATCCCAGGTAAGTCATCTGGCAGAGAGACTGGCAACCGGTACCGGACTGCATGTGAATGTGGCTGAGAATCCGCTGACCAGCGTGGCAACAGGACTTGCCAAGATCATCAAGGATGATAACTATAAAACGGTAGCTTATGCAATTGAAGGGATGAGTAAATGAGCCCAGTCGTAAAAAGAAAAGGGGAGAGGTTTACTTTACCGAGTAAATATCTCCTTTTTATTTTAACTATCCTCTGCACCATCATGATGCTGGTGACCTTTGGAACCAATGTATTTAACCGACCGTTCAACAGAGTGGTGGGATATGTGATCGTACCCTTTGAACAGGGGATCGCCAAGGCCGGAGAATGGCTGGCAAATCGTTCCGATGAACTGGTGCAGATCCGGACACTTTTAGCGGAGAACAGTGCCCTGAAGGAGCAGGTGGCTTCCCTGACGGAAGAGAACACTCTGCTGCAGCAGGACAAATATGAACTGAATGAACTGAGAGGGTTGTTGGAGCTGGATGAAGAATACGGGGACTACAATAAGATCGGTGCCCGGATCATCAGCAGAGATTCCGGCAACTGGTATTCTTCTTTTGTCATTGACAAAGGCTCTAATGATGGGCTGGCGGATGATATGAATGTGATCGCCGGAGGCGGTCTGGTGGGACGTATTACGTCCGTAGGACCGAACTGGTCCCGGGTGACTTCCATTATTTCCGACAATTCCAATGTCAGCGGTATGACACTTGCCACGGGTGACAATCTGATCGTATCCGGAGATCTGCAGATGATGGCTCAGGGAGTGATTCTTTTCAGCAAGCTGGTGGACAGCCAGGATGCAGTGGCAGAGGGAGATAAGGTAGTTACTTCCGATATCAGTGATAAATATCTTCCCAATATCCTGATCGGCTATATCAGTACCATCAATAAAGATACCAACAATCTGACGAAATCCGGATACCTGACTCCGGTGGTGGATTTCGAGCATCTGAGTGAGGTGCTGGTGATCACGGACAAGAAACAGCAGGTTCCGGGAGGAGGCGCAGATGGAGAATAACAGCAGCTTCCTGCGCAAGATTGTAGTGGCTCTTCTGATCCTTTTATTTTTTGTCTTGCAGTGCAGTGTATTTAACAGCCTGGCAATGGGCGGAATCATTCCCAATCTGATGATCATTCTGACTTCTTCCTTCGGATTTATGAGAGGGGAGAAGGAGGGACTGCTGATCGGATTTTCCTGCGGGCTTTTATGTGATATTTTTTTCGGAAGTTTCCTGGGATTTTATGCCATGGTCATGATGTACATAGGCTTTGTTAACGGGAAATTCAGCCGGATCTTTTATCCGGAGGATATCAAGCTGCCGTTGGCGCTTATTATTGTCAGCGACATTTCTTATGGATTGATTTGTTACATTCTGATGTTTCTTTTGAGAGGGCGTTTTCATTTCCCGTATTATTTTACAAGTGTGATCCTGCCGGAGGCACTTTACACCATCGTTGTTACGATTATTTTGTATCCTCTGATCCTGAAGATTAATCAGAAACTGGAGGAGAAGGAAAAAAGGAGCGCACAGAAATTTGTTTCGTGAAATTAGAGATCACATTATTAATATTGTGACCAGCAGACTGACAGTACTTATGATACTGTTTGCTTTTTTTGCCGGTGTTCTGCTTTACCGCTGTTTCAACCTGCAGATCGTAAACGGAGAAGAGTATCTGAACGACTTTATCCTTCAGATCGAGAAGACCAGGGATATATCCAGTACCAGAGGACGGATCCTGGACAGGAACGGCAATGTACTGGCGGAAAATGAACTGGCTTATTCTGTGAAGATCGAGGATGTGTTTGAGTCCAGCCGGAATAAGAACGCAAAGGTCAATGACGTTGTCTATCGGCTGATAAAGCTGATCGAGAAAAACGGTGACAGTGTGATCACGGATTTTAAGATCATTATTGATGAAGACGGCGATTATGCCTATTCCGTGGATGGTACGGCGCTGCTTCGTTTTCAGGCGGATGTGCTTGGATACAGAACCATAGACGAGCTTAGTGAAGAAGAAAAAGCCATGACAGCCCAGGAACTGATAGAGTACTTAAGCAGTGCCAAGGGCTTTGCTATCGGTCAATACGAAGATCCCGAGAACACCAAGACCCCCTTCGTGCCGGGGAAAGGTTATACCAAAGAGGAGTGGCTGCAGATGGTAACCATCCGGTATGCCATGAATCTGACCTCCTTCCGGAAATATGTGGGAACCACTGTGGCTACCAATGTCAGTGCGGAGACAGTGGCGGTGATCATGGAGAATTCCGACCAGCTGGACGGTGTGTCCATCGTAGAGGATACGGTGCGCCACTACATAGACAGCAAATATTTCGCCCATGTGCTGGGATATACCGGTAAAATCTCTTCCGATGAACTGGCAGAGTTAAATGACCAGGTGGTGACGGAAGGCGGCCTGGAGGATACCTATACCATCAATGATGTGGTAGGTAAGAGTGGTATTGAGGCATATATGGAGACTACTCTGCAGGGTACCAAGGGCAGTGAAAAAGTGGTGGTGAACAATACCGGTAAGGTGATCACTATTTTAGAGCGGAAAGAGGCACAGCCGGGAGCGGATGTCTACCTGACCATCGATAAGGATCTTACGGAGGCGGTATATAATATCATTGAACAGAAGCTGGCCGGTCTGGTGGCAAGCAAGATCATCAACGCCAAAGAATTCAATCTGCCGGAGAATGCCAAGAGCTCGTCCATTAAGATCCCGATCTATGACGTGTATTTTGCCATGATCAACAACAATATCCTGGACAGAAAACATTTCGAGGCAGAAGATGCCGGAGAGACGGAAAAGGCAGTCTATGCCGCTTATCTGGAGTATAAGCAGGGTGTTTACGACAGACTGACTTACGAACTTACAGAAGGGGCAACTCCCTATAGCAAGCTTTCCAAGGAATATCAGGTTTACCAGAGTAATATCGTAAGCCTCCTTCGGGAGGAAGGCGTGATCATGAAGGAACTGGTGGATGATAACGATGCTACGCAGACGGCCTGGGCGAAGGAGGAAGTGATCTCCTTAAAGGAGTATCTGCAGTATTGCATCGCCATGAACTGGATCGATGTCAGCAAGCTGGATCTGAATGACAAATATTCGGATTCTACAGAAGTTTATGACAAACTGTTGGAGTACACCATTAATGCCATCGACCATACCACGGAGTTCCAGAAACGTTTCTACAAGTATATGCTTTTAAATGACAAGATCACCGGGAAACAGATCTGTATGCTCCTGTGTGAACAGCAGGTGGTGGACATCCCGGCTGAGGATGAAGAAGCACTGTATTCCGGTAAATTGTCGGCATATCAGTTTATGATGAACCGGATCAATAATCTGGAGA
Source organism: Clostridium sp. AM34-9AC (assembly GCF_003480225.1). NCBI lineage: Bacteria > Bacillati > Bacillota > Clostridia > Eubacteriales > Clostridiaceae > Clostridium > Clostridium sp. AM34-9AC. The sequence goes on along the minus strand of NZ_QUIU01000024.1, from coordinate 26,318 downwards.
TCACACCGGCCCAACTGGCACTGGATCCCTGCAATGCCTCTGTAGTCATTACGGATGTCAATACGGGAGATGTGCTGGCTATGGTGTCTTATCCGGGATATGACAATAACAAAATGGCGAATACCGTGGATGCGGAGTATTATGCGCAGCTGAATGCGGACAAGTCCAGCCCACAGCTGAATTTTGCCACCCAGTATAAGGCAGCACCCGGTTCCACGTTCAAGATTGTATCCGCTACAGCGGGACTTCTGGAGAATGTGATTAATCTTCAGAGCCGCGTGAACTGTGTCGGTACTTTTACCGAGATCACACCATCCCCCAGATGCTGGAAAATTTCCGGACATGGCTATGAAAATGTGACATCTGCCATCAAGGATTCCTGTAACTACTTCTTCTACAATGTGGGCTACCAGCTGGCTACCAGAACCGGAAGCTATAATGAGGAAGCGGGTCTGGATACCCTGAGCAAATATGCGGATCTGTATGGACTGACAGATAAATCGGGAGTGGAGATCGGAGAATATGCACCGGATGTATCCACCAAGGATCCGGTACGTTCTGCCATCGGACAGGGCAGCAACAGCTACACTACCGTTGGACTGGCCAGATATGTCACTACCATTGCCAACAGTGGGACCTGCTATAATCTGACACTGTTGGATAAGACAACAGATTCCCAGGGCAATCTGTTGAAAGAGTACCATGCAGAAGTGAGAAATCAGATTGACCTGCCGCAGGAATACTGGGATGCGTTCCATCTGGGAATGCGTCAGGTGGTGGAAAATAAAAAGTACTTTAATGATCTGGCGGTAAATGCCGCAGGTAAGACCGGTACGGCAGAGCAGACAGCTTCCCGACCAAACCATGCGCTTTTTATCTGCTATGCGCCGTATGAGAATCCGGGGATCGCCATTGCCACAAGAATACCCTTCGGATATTCTTCAGACTATGCAGCCCAGTTCACCAGAGATATTATCAAGTATTATTACGGACTGGCGGAAGAGGATGATCTGATCACAGGTACTGCGGATACTCTCGACAATGCAGTATCCAATGAGATGTAACTATCCGGAGTCAGATAACACAGACAGATGAATGCCAAATGTGGGACTTCGGATATTAAGAAAATAAAAAGACAGGTATAAGAAAATGAAAGATGCAGTATTGATCAAAAGCTATCAGAGCGGGATCACTCTTCTGATGAGGGAGGATGCTTCCCTGGAAGAAATCCTGCAGGAACTGGCGGTGAAATTCACAGAGGCGAAAAACTTCTTCGGTACGTCCACCATGGCATTATCCATGGAGGGACGGGAGGTGACCGAAGTGGAAGAAATCCGCATCCTGGATACCATCCGGAAGAACAGCAATGTGAGGATCGCCTGTATCGTGGGCCATGATGAGACTACAAACAAGAACTTTATCAAAGCTCTGCAGCATATGGAGAAAAAGCTTTCCACCGGGGACGAGGGGCAGTTCTACAAGGGAACCCTCAAAAACCGGGAAGTCATAGAAACCGAGAACAGCATCGTGGTCCTGGGGGATGTCTACCCGGGCAGTGCGGTGATCTCCGCAGGCAACATCATCATTCTGGGAGGACTGTACGGGGAAGCTTATGCGGGCGGATCTGGCAGAGAAGATTGTTATATTGTAGCGCTTGAAATGGAGCCGGAAAGATTAAAAATCGGCGATTTCAAATATAAAACCAATGCGAAACAGTCGAAATGGGGCATTCGTCCCAAAGTACAACCGAAAATTGCACACCTGAAGAACGGGAAGATCGTATTTGATCCCCTTACAAAAGAATTACTGGGTACTTTTTAAAAGAATCCAGGGGACGACAAAATCAAACAGGAGGAATCCAAAATGGAACAAAACGTTTCCACGGAGAAGAAAAGCTCCGAAGTCATTGTCGTCACTTCAGGAAAAGGCGGTGTAGGTAAGACCACTACATCCGCAAACGTTGGAACAGGTCTTGCAAAAGCGGGCAGCAAAGTCTGCCTGATCGATACGGATATCGGTCTGCGTAACCTTGACGTGGTCATGGGACTGGAGAACCGTATCGTTTACAATCTGGTAGATGTGGTCGAAGGGAACTGCAGAATCAAACAGGCACTGATCCGGGACAAGAGACATCCGGGACTGTATCTGATGCCGTCGGCACAGACCAGAGATAAATCGGCAGTCACCCCGGGACAGATGGTGAAGGTGATCGACCACTTGAGAGAACAATTTGATTACATCATTCTGGACTGCCCGGCGGGAATTGAACAGGGCTTCCAGAATGCTATTGCCGGGGCCGACAGGGCACTGGTGGTAACAACACCGGAGGTCTCGGCCATCAGAGATGCAGATCGTATTATCGGACTGCTGGAGGCCAACGGCTTCAAACAGATGGATCTGATCATCAACAGACTGCGCATGGATATGGTAAAGCGCGGAGATATGATGTCTGCGGATGATGTGGTGGATATTCTGGCGGTACCGCTCATCGGAATCGTTCCGGATGATGAGAATGTAGTCATCGCCACCAATCAGGGAGAACCATTAGTCGGAAGCGATACACCGGCGGGTAAGGCTTACCGCAATGTGGTGGATCGTGTGCTGGGAAAAGAAATTCCGTTCCTGGATTTCGAAAAAGGAGTATCTTTTTGGACAAAAGTAACCGGTATTTTTCGGAAAGCATAGGAAGGGGACGGGATGAATATGAAACATTTTTTTCGCAGGAAAAGCTCCTGCCAGGTGGCAAAGGACCGTCTGAAAATCCTGCTGATATCGGACCGGGTGAACTGTTCTCCGGAGATGATGGAACTGATCAAGGCGGATATTACAAAAGTGATTTCGAAATATATGCGGATCGATACGGATCATATGGAAATCGAGATACAGGCAAAGGGCAGTAAGGGCGGACGGAATAAGAGCCCCAGCCTGATTGCCAATATTCCCATTATTGATTTACAGAAGACTGCGAAAATGCCATAAGGAGCATAAAAAACAGAAAGGTCAAACGGATGTTTAAGAATTATAGATTACGGGATTATGACTTTAAACTGATCATACTGATACTTGCACTGTCCATCATCGGCATCATAACCATCGGCAGTGCGGAACCTGCCCAGCAGACCAAACAGATGGCGGGTGTAGTTGCTGGGCTTGTTATCATGATCGCCCTTTCTTTTTTTAATTATTCCGTGATCCTGAAGCTTTACTGGCTGATGTACATAGGCAATCTGGTACTGCTCGGACTGGTAATCCTGATGGGTGAAGAAGGCAACGGAGCCCAGAGGTGGCTTAAGATCGGTGGACTGCAATTTCAACCTTCAGAACTTGCAAAAATTTTATTGATTTTATTCTTTGCACAGTTTATTATGAAATATAAGGAGAAGCTGAATACTTTCCCTGTGATCGCATCGATTGCGGTACTTATGGGTGTTCCCTGGATCATGGTAAAGGAACAGCCGGCGCTGTCTACCAGCCTTGTGCTGATCTTTATTTTCTGCGTGATCCTGTATGCCGGAGGCATCAGTTATAAGCTGATCTTCGGAGCATTGGCGGTGGCAATTCCTGCAGTGATCATACTGGTATCTCTGGCAATGCAGCCGGACAGTACCATATTGGAGACTTACCAGAAAAATCGTATCCTTGCCTTCGTCAATCCGGAGGAATATTCCACGGATCTGGCTTACCAGCAGTTGAACTCTGTAATGGCCATAGGCTCTGGAGAACTGGACGGCAAGGGCTATAAAAACAATGAGATCACATCGGTAAAGAATGGCAATTTCCTGTCTGAAGCGGAAACCGATTTCATATTCGCTGTTATCGGTGAAGAGTTTGGTTTTAAGGGAAGTATCGTAGTGATCATACTGCTGATGCTGATGGCAATGGAGTGCGTTTCTATCGCGGGAAAGGCGAAAGATACCGCGGGGACGATCATAGCGGCGTCAATGGGGGGACTGATCGCTTTCCAGAGCTTTGTGAACATCGGAGTGGCTACGTTTATTTTACCGAATACAGGACTTCCGCTGCCTTTTGTAAGCTATGGCCTGACCTCGCTGATGAGTCTGTATATTGGAATGGGTGTTGTACTGAACGTACGATTACAGGCGAAGAGAAGCTAGACAAAAGAAATCATACATTACACAGAGAAGGGGTATGGACTATATGAACATTGCACTGATCGCACATGATGCCAAAAAGAAACTGATGCAGAATTTCTGCATTGCATATCGCGGAATTTTAAGTAAAAATGAATTATATGCCACAGGAACTACCGGCAGGCTGATCGAAGAGGTCACCAACCTGAATATACACAAATATCTTGCTGGACATCTGGGAGGAGAACAGCAGATCGGTGCACAGATCGAACACAACGAGATCGATCTGGTGATCTTTTTGCGGGATCCACTGGCACCCAAGGCCCATGAGCCGGATGTAAGCAATGTAATGCGCTTGTGTGATATGCATAATATTCCGTTGGCAACGAATCTCGCCAGCGCGGAACTGTTGATCAAGTCCTTAGACAGAGGAGATTTAGAGTGGCGTGAAATGTACAAATAAAGTTCGTCGGATCTGCTTCTGCATGTCCTTGATCCTCTGCATGAGTCTGCTTACCGGATGCGGTAATGTGGCGTATACATTTCCGTACGATGTCAATTCCAGTGTCAGCAGTTTCAATGTGCTGGCAGGAACCGGAGCGGGCAGGGCAGAGCCCTTTGCTGCGGATCTGTGTGTGGTGACGGAGGACCAGACGGGGGATGGCAGCGTAGACATGTCACAGGCCTCGGCCGCTGTACTGTTCGACGTAAACAATAAAAAGGTATTATATTCCAAAAATGCACATGAAAGATTGTATCCGGCCAGCCTGACCAAGGTAATGACGGCACTGGTGGCATTACAGAATGCATCACCGGATACTGTGCTGACAGCTACGGATAGCGTAAAGATCACGGAATCCGGTGCACAGCTGTGCGGATTAAAAGCCGGAGATACCATGACATTGGATCAGGCATTACATATTCTGCTGATGTATTCCGCCAACGACGCAGCAATGCTGATCGCGGAGAATATCGGCGGCAGTGTAGATCATTTTGTGGAGATGATGAATGAGGAAGCACAGAGACTGGGGGCTACAAATACCAGTTTTGCCAATCCTCATGGTCTGTCGGATGACAATCATTATACTTCAGCCTATGACCTGTATCTGATCTTTAATGAAGCAATCAAATATGATTCCTTTAATGAGATCATTCACATGACAAGCTACCAAACCGCATATTATGACAAGGACGGAAAAGCCAAGGAACTTACGGTGAACAGCACAAACCGTTTTTTGCGGGGAGATTTTCAGGCACCGGAGAACATTACAGTCATCGGCGGCAAGACAGGTACGACCAACGCGGCGGGACATTGTCTGATCCTTTTATCCAGAGACACAAGCGGAGCTCCTTATATATCGGTAATCCTGAATTCCTCAGCCAGTGATGTGCTGTACCCGGAAATGGTACAACTCCTGGAGCAAATCAATAAATAACTGTTGTTTTTTGAGGGGTTATAAACTATAATAAAGTAAATAGGTTGCGTGAAGTTCCTATAAATTTTACGACAGGAGGGTTACACCAATGGTTCAGTTGATTGTAGGCAAAAAGGGCAAGGGCAAGACAAAACAGCTGTTGGACAAAGTCAACAGCGAGGTAAAGGATATTGCGGGAAGTATCGTATATCTGGACAAAAGTACGAAACATATGTATGAACTGAACAACAAGGTGCGTCTGATCGACGTTTCCCGTTATATGATCGAGAATGAAAGCGAATTTCTGGGATTCGTATGCGGTATCATTTCTCAGGATCATGATCTGGAGCAGATGTATTTTGACAGCTTTCTGAAAATCGCAGCACTGGAAGACAAAGACATTTCCGCAGTTGTTGAAAAACTGGAGAGAATGAGTGATTTCTTCCAGGTGGATTTTATCCTCAGTGTATCCAGGGACGAATCTGAATTACCGGAGTCTGTGAAGGATAAGATCATTGTATCTTTGTAAGAAGAACGAATTATAATTTTCACGTATGAGAAGCCTCGGATGCCAACCGGGGCTTCTCAAATGTAAGGGAGAGGAAAGGAGGTTTTCCAATGGCAGAACAACCGAGAAAAATAAAAAAATACAGAAAACCTTTGAACCTCAATATCGGTATGCTCATCTTCGGAGCTATTTTTATTTATGTAATCATTTGTGTGATACTGTATTTTCAGACAGACCACATCGTGCGTTATGAAGTAACGGAAGGATCACTGGCTACCAATAATATTTACCGTGGAGTGTCAATCCGCACAGAGGAAGTTGTAAGTACGGATACTGCCGGATATGTGAATTTTTATGCAAGAGAAGGCGAACGGGTGGCCAAGGGAGACACTGTTTACATCGTGGACGAAACGGGCCGGCTGACGGAAGAACTGGAGGATGCCAGCCTTGGAGAAAATACCCTGAGTGACCAGGAACTTTCGGAATTTCGTAATGAAATCGTGAATTTTATGCATGGGTATGATGACAAAAATTACGAGAGTACCTATGATTTTAAATATTCTTTGAAGAACACGGTGCTGAAACTGGCCAATGTAAATATGCTGCAAAGCATTGAAAACGGAAATAACGGTTCGGCTGCAAATATTGTAAATTTCTGTTATGCGCCCACCACCGGTATCGTGGCTTACTGGACGGACGGTTATGAAAATCTGACCGTGGAAGGCGTTACCCAGGAAGTATTTGATAACAAAAATTACGAGAAGAAACAGATGCTCGGTAATGAACTGATGGCTGTGGGAGATCCGGTGTACAAGCTTTCCACGGAGGAAAACTGGTCGGTGGTCATTCCCATCGATGCAGAGCGAGGCGCAGAGATCCAACAGGAGGACTATGTCAAAGTACGTTTTCTGAAGAATCAGTATGAGTCCTGGGGGCAGGCAAAACTGTTTACCGGCAGTGATGGCAATACATTTCTGTCACTTACCTTTACAAATTCCATGGTTACGTTTGTATCCGACAGATTTCTGGATATCGAGCTGATATTGAATGATGAGACCGGACTGAAGATTCCAAATTCTTCCATTGTGGAGAAGGAATTTTTCCTGATCAATGAAGATTTTGTCACGACCAATGAAAATACGGGAACCCAGGGTGTGATCAGACAGTGCTACCGGGATAACGGGGACATTTCCAGTGAATTTGTGGAGGCCGGTGCGTACAGCTACGATGAAAATGAAGGCGTGTACTACATGGATACTTCGGTGCTGAAGGCCGGAGATGTCCTGTACAAGACAGACAGCCAGGAGACCTATACGGTAAGCAAGCGTGCAACACTGATCGGTGTGTATAATGTGAATAAGGGATATGCTGACTTCAAGCAGATCAATATTCTGTATCAGAATGACGAGTATTCCATCGTAAAAGCCAATACGACCTATGGCCTGAATGTATATGACTATATTGTACTGGACGGTTCTTCGGTATCGGATGATCAGATCATCACCAATATCAAGAAAACAGATACCGGCAGGACGGATATTCCTACAGACAGTGTAGAACCGGGAGTAAGCGACAATATACCGGAGAGCATAGAGCCACTTCCAGCGGAGACCAGAGAGGAACCGACGCAGGAGACCACACAGGAAGCAACACAGGAAAGTCAGACACCGGAAAGCTAGAAAGGATGGCGGATACTATGGAAGAGACCATACAGAGCATGGAACTGGCACAAAATTACAAAACGGTAAAAGAGAACGTCACAAAAGCCTGTGAGCAGGCGGGCAGATCGGAGCAGGAAGTGACGCTGCTTGCAGTCAGCAAGACCAAACCGGTGGATATGCTGATGGATGTCTACCGTGCGGGAGCCAGAGATTTCGGGGAGAACAAGGTTCAGGAACTGGTGGACAAGATCCCTCAGATGCCTTCGGATGTCAGATGGCATATGATCGGCCATCTGCAGCGCAATAAGGTAAAATATATTGTAGATAAGGTTTACCTGATCCACAGCGTGGACAGCCTCCGGCTGGCGGAAGAGATCAGCAGAGAAGCCGTGAAGAAGCAGGTGGAAGTCAATATCCTGATCGAGGTAAATGTGGCACAGGAGGAAAGCAAGTTCGGAACTACGGTAGAAGAAACTGCAACACTGATCCGTGAGATTGCAACGCTTCCGGGAATACATATCAGAGGATTGATGACGATCGCCCCTTTTGTGGAGGATCCGGAAGAAAACAGGGGCTATTTTCAGAAACTTCGGCAATTAGCTGTTGACATCGGAAATAAAAACATTGATAATATTTCTATGAATATTCTTTCCATGGGAATGACCGGCGATTATATGGTGGCCACGCAGGAAGGAGCCACGATCGTCAGAGTCGGAACCGGTATTTTCGGAGAAAGAGATTATAGTAAGACGATCTAGAAAGAGATTGAATAATAAAGGAGACACACAACAATGGGTGTAATGGATAAGTTCCTGAATTATATGAAACTGAACGATGAAGAGGATGAAGGTTTCTATGATGACGATTATCTGGATGATGAGGAAGAAGTAGAACCGGTAAAGAAATTCAGCCCGGCCAAGAGCAGACAGCAGGCACAGGAGGATGACGAACCGGAAGAGAAGAGTAAGCGTTCCTCACAGCCTAAGGTAACACCGATCCACCGCACCGTGACCAAGAAAATGCCTGGAACCGGCATGGAGGTCTGTGTGATCAAGCCTACTTCCGTAGAGGATGCAAGAGAGATCACAGAGACACTGCTGGCCAACCGGACAGTGGTACTTAATCTGGAAGGCCTGGACGTGGATATCGCCCAGCGTATCATTGACTTTACTTCCGGATCCTGTTTCGCAATATCGGGTAATTTACAGAAAATATCCCATTATATTTTCATTATTACGCCGGCCAGCGTAGATATCTCCGGTGATTTTCAGGATATTTTCGGCGGCGCCGGATCTTTTGAAATGCCGATCAAAAATGGAATGTCATAAAATGTCAAATGCCATTAAAATGTCATATGAAGATAACTTCCTGTAGGCAACTGCAGGAAGTTTTTTAAAAACAGATATAAATTATACAAGAAAGAACAGTTTATAAGGAACTGAAGGGTGAACAACATGGCACAGAGATTACCGGTGCTTTATAACAAAAAGCCTTGCTACGATATTGTATTCCAGCAGTCTTTTGACGGCCTGTGGGAAGAACTGGCAGAGCTTGGCGCAGCAGACAAGAGATTATGCATTGTGACGGATTCCACCGTAGACGGACTGTATGCGGCACAGATTCTTAAGTTTCTTGAGGGAAAATGCCGTAAGGCTGTGAAATATGTGTTCCCTGCAGGAGAAGAACACAAGAATCTGGATACCGTGAGGGACGTGTACCGTTTCCTGATTGAAGAGGGTTTTGACAGAAAAGATATGCTGCTGGCACTGGGCGGCGGCGTCTGCGGTGATCTGACCGGATTTGTGGCGGCTACTTATTTAAGAGGCATTGATTTTGTACAGATTCCAACTACATTGCTGGCACAGGCAGACAGCTCTATTGGCGGTAAGACAGGTGTGGATTTTGACAGCTATAAGAACATGGTAGGCGCATTTAAGATGCCCAGACTGGTATATATGAACCTGTCCGTATTAAAAACGCTGGAAGAGAGACAGTTTTATTCCGGATTTGCGGAAGTAATGAAATCCGCACTGATCAAGGATGCGCCCTTCTATGAGTGGCTGATCGAGAACATGTATGAGATCTGCGAGCGGGATCTGAATACCCTGGAAGAAATGGTGATCCGTACCTGCTCCATCAAGAAAATGGTGGTGGAAAAGGATCCTACCGAGCAGGGAGACCGTGCTCTCTTAAATCTTGGACACACGATCGGACATGCTATCGAGAAATACAAGAATTTTGAATTGTATCATGGAGAGTGTGTGGCACTGGGTACGGTAGCTGCAGCATATATTTCCTGGAAAAAAGAAATGCTGAGCATGGAAGAATTTTATGAGATCCGTGATATGTTTGTACCGTTTTATCTGCCAATCTCCGTGGACGATATCGATCCGCAGGAGATCTTGAAACTTACAAAATCCGATAAGAAGATGGAAGCCGGTACGATCAAATTTATTCTGTTAAAGAAGATCGGAAAGGCAGTTATCGACAGAACCGTTACGGATGAGGAAATTCTGGCTGCCATCGAAGAAATCAATTTTAGTGAAGAGGATGCTCATGAATAAGGAAAAGAAAAGTAGTCGAGTTGTTATGCTGATCATAGATGCCCTGATTGCAGCCGTACTTCTGGTACTGGATCAGTTTACCAAGCATCTGGCGGTGGTACATCTGAAGAACCAGCCGGCCTATGTGATCATTGACGGAGTTCTGGAATTGCAATATCTGGAGAACAGAGGATCCGCATTCGGTATGCTGCAGAACCAGAAGGTATTTATTCTGTTTGTGGGAATCGTATTTCTTGCGGTGCTGTTGTTTTTCCTTTTCAAACTTCCGGAACAGAAGAAATTCCGAATCGTGCATGTATTGCTGGCAGTGATCGTTGCCGGAGGCATCGGCAACATGATCGACAGATTCCGACTGGATTATGTAGTGGATTTTATCTCCTTCGTACTGATCAATTATCCGATCTTTAATGTGGCGGATATTTATGTGGTAGTGGCTACCATTGGCCTGTTTATTCTGTTTTTGTTCGTATACAAGGAAAAGGATCTGGAATTCCTCAACTTTAAGCAGAATCGTTATCGGGAGATGAAATAATGGAAGAACTCCGATTTCAGATAGCAGATGAGATGGAAGACGAACGGATTGACAAATGTATGAGTTTGCTTGTGGAGAATCTGTCCCGTTCTTTTATCCAAAAGCTGATCAAAGACGGAAATGTGCTGGTAAACGGTACGCCGGTAAAGGGAAGTTGTCGTGTCAAATGTGATGATGAAGTAGTCTTCTCCGTGCCGGAATCTGTGGAACCGGATATTGAACCGGAGAACATCCCTCTGGATATCCTGTATGAGGATGCGGATCTGATCGTGGTGAATAAGCCGAAGGGGATGGTGGTGCATCCGGCGGCGGGACATTACAGCGGCACTCTGGTTAATGCACTGATGTATCACTGTGGCAGGGATTTGTCCGGGATCAACGGAGTACTGCGCCCCGGTATTGTACATCGTATCGACAAGGATACCACTGGATCTGTCATTGCCTGCAAAAATGACAAAGCCCACCGGTGCATTGCAGAACAGTTGAAGGAACATTCCATCAACAGAAGATACCGGGCCATCTGTTTCGGAGAGCTGAATCAGGAGGAAGGCACCATCGACCAGCCCATCGGCAGGCATCCGAATGACCGTAAAAAAATGGCGGTGAACCACCAGAACGGAAAACGTGCCGTGACCCATTACCGGGTATTACAGAGATTTCAGGGATATACTTATATAGAGTGTGTGTTGGAGACCGGAAGGACGCACCAGATCCGTGTGCATATGGCAAGCATCGGGCATCCGCTTCTGGGGGATGAAGTCTACTCCAATCGGAAAAGTCCTTTCAAATTACAGGGGCAGACACTTCATGCCAAGACACTGGGATTTATTCATCCCACTACCGGAGAATATCTGGAGATCGATGCTCCGCTGCCGGAATATTTTGAACATCTTCTGACAGTGTTGGAGAAATAAAACTTATAGCTTATGTTTCGTACAGAAATGAGGCGACTATGAATCTGTTTGATATTTTAGGACCCGTAATGGTCGGCCCCAGCAGTTCTCATACTGCGGGAGCGGTCCGGATCGGTTATATTTCAGGAAAATTACTTCAGGACCATGTGGTGAAGGCGGAAATCCTTCTGCATGGTTCCTTTGCTACTACGGGCATCGGACACGGCACGGATAAGGCGCTGATCGCAGGCCTTTTGGGAATGCGGCCGGATGATATCCGGATTCCGGACAGCTTTTTCCTGGCGAAAAAGGACGGAATGGAATTCTCTTTTTCCACCATTACCCTGAAAGATGCCCATCCCAATACGGCGGTTCTGCGGCTGACCGGAGAACATGGGCGGAAAATAGAAGTGCAGGCGGCTTCCATTGGCGGCGGCCGGATCCTGATCGCAAAACTGGATGGGATCGAAGTAAATTTCTCTGCGGAAAAGCCGACTTTGATTGTACACAATGTGGATCAGCCGGGACATGTGGCACAGGTGACCTCCATGCTGGCTGAAAAGCAGGTGAATATTGCAACTCTGCAACTCTACCGGGACAAGCGGGGCGGCTACGCCGTTATGGTCATAGAGACAGATCAGGAAGTGCCGGACGAATCGGTGGCCTGGCTGGAACAGCTGGACGGCATCATTAAAGTGACCTATATCAATGTGGAGGAGTAACTATGTCCTATCAGTCATTTGAACAGGTATTACAGAAATGTCATACGGAAGGAAAAAAATTCTGGCAGGTGATTATGGAAGATGATATGGCGGAGCGGAATGTGTCAAAGCAGGACAGTATGGAGCATATGCGGACTACCTGGGATGCCATGCTGCTGGCAGCAGCTACTTATGAAGGAGATATTAAGTCCTCCAGCGGACTTGTCGGCGGTGATGGCCAACGGATGGAGGAATACACACACAATACCGGTAAGGAGTCACTATGTGGGGAATATGTAGATGAATGTATTGCAGGAGCGTTACAGATGGGAGAATCCAATGCCTGTATGAAACGGATCGTGGCAGCACCTACCGCTGGAGCCTGTGGGGTATTGCCTGCGGTGCTGGTTCCCTATTTTCAAAAACGGTGCAGGGATACCGACAAAATTCTGAAAGCCATGTATGTAGCGGCGGGGATTGGACAGATCATAGCCACCCGTTCTTCCATCAGCGGTGCTGCGGGAGGATGCCAGGCGGAGATCGGATCCGCCAGTTCCATGGCGGCCGGAGCTCTGACATATCTGCAGGGAGGCAACTGCGAACAGATTGCTACAGCGGCTGCCATGGCCATGAAGAATCTGCTGGGACTGGTATGCGACCCGGTAGCGGGACTGGTGGAGGTTCCATGCGTGAAACGAAATGTGATCGGTACTGTGAATGCCATGGCCTGTGCGGATATGGCAATGGCGGGGATCGTAAGCCGGATTCCACCGGATCAGGTTATGGATGCCATGAAAGAAGTCGGGGATAAAATGGATGCTTCCCTGAGGGAAACGGCGTTAGGAGGCCTGGCACAGACGGAAGAAGGCATGAAAATAGCAGAAAAAATGCATGCATCATATGAAAATTAGTAATAAACGACTAAAAAGACTGATAATTGGTTGATTTTTTGTTAAATATCACGTATAATGAAAATACAAAAAATGCTAGTTATCAAGTACAGCAGAAAGTGGGTGTGTGTATGAATACGATTATTACCATTGGACGTCAGTTTGGTTCTGCAGGCCGTGAAATCGGGGAAAAGGTTGCAGAGTATTTCGGAATTAAATGCTATGATAAGGAACTTCTTACCAGAGCGGCACAGGAAAGTGGTTTCTGTGAGGAAATGATCCAGAACCATGATGAGAGACCTACCAATTCTTTCCTGTATAATCTGGTGATGGATACTTATTCTTTCGGCTACAATGCATCCTCTTTTGTAGATATGCCTATCAGCCACAAAGTATTTCTTGCACAGTTCGATACGATCAAGAAGATCGCCGATGAAGGCCCTTGCGTTATTGTAGGCCGTTGTGCAGATTATGCTCTGGCAGATTACAAGAACTGCATCAATCTGTTCATCTTCGGCGATGACGACGTGAAGACCAAACGTATCATGGCCAGATATGATCTGACGGAAGCCAAGGCAAAGGAAATGATCACGAAGAAGGATAAGCAGCGTCAGAGTTACTACAACTATTATTCTTCCAAGAAGTGGGGCAGAGCTGATAGTTACGATCTGTGCATCAACAGTAGCATCCTCGGCATCGAAGGAACCGTAAAGCTGATCATTCAGTATGTGGAAGACTTCGAGAAGAAAAATAATGCAGATATTCTGGAAAAGTAGATATCTGAAATATTTTTCAAAAAAAAATTCAAAAAAATAAAATTATATCTTGACGATTAGGGCGCCTCATGTTATTATACTACGGTATGCCGCATAACTAGGTATAAGTGTGTCGGATTTTAGGATCCTTTACCACCAAAGTTAGCGAGTAAATAATAGGAGGTGCCTTATTATGTACGCAATTATTGCAACAGGTGGAAAGCAGTACAAAGTTTCTGAAGGTGATGTGATCAAAGTTGAGAAGATCGATGCAGAAGCTGGTAACACTGTTACTTTTGACCAGGTGATCGCAGTAAGTGACAATACCCTCAAGGTTGGTGCTGACGTTGCTAACGCAACTGTTACCGCAACCGTTATGGAGCAGGGTAGAGGTAAGAAGGTTATTGTATACAAGTACAAGAGAAAAACCGGTTACCACAAGAAGAATGGTCATAGACAAGCATACACTCAGGTTAAGATCGAAAAGATTAACGCGTAATCGTTATGACAACTATTATCATTCGTAAGAACCATGAAGGGATCTATCGTGGATTCTACTGCATGGGGCATGCGGAATATGCGAAGAAGAGATTGTTCGGTAAGGAACCGGATATCCTCTGTGCAGCGATTTCCGTGACCGTACAGAGTACGATCATGGCGTTGGACGAGATGGTCGACGAAAAAATGCTGCTGACGCAGAATGAGGAGACGGGATTTATCAAATGTGATTTCGAAAATTCCATTCCGCAGGACAAGACCGTATTTCTGATGGACTTTATGGTGTTTTCACTGCAGAAGCTCAGCAGACAGTACGGGGAACAGTATTTGCAAGTAAAAATCGAGGAGGTGTAGACCATGTTTAACTTTAACCTTCAATTTTTTGCACATAAAAAGGGAGTTGGTTCTACCAAGAACGGTAGAGATTCCGAATCCAAGAGATTAGGTGCGAAGAGAGCTGATGGCCAGTTTGTAAAAGCTGGAAATATTCTTTACAGACAGCGCGGTACTAAGATCCATCCCGGTGTCAATGTTGGTATCGGTGGAGATGATACTCTGTTTGCTTTAGTTGATGGCGTTCTCCGTTTTGAGAGAAAGGGCAGAGACAAGAAGCAGGCTTCCGTATATCCTGTAGAGAAATAAGTTGATTTAACCAGGGCTTCAAACATACTGATTGTTTGAAGCCCTTTTAGTCCGTAAAGAGTTTTATGTCGGAAAGGAGAACAAAATGTTTGCTGACAGAGCTAAAATTTACGTAAGAAGCGGTAAAGGCGGAGATGGTCATGTGTCCTTTCGCCGCGAAAAATATGTTCCCAGTGGCGGCCCTGACGGTGGCGATGGTGGTCACGGCGGTGACGTGATCTTTGTTGTAGATGAGGGGCTGAATACCCTGATCGATTTCCGGCACATCCGTAAGTACAAGGCCGGAGACGGGGAAGAGGGCGGCAAGAAAAACTGCCGCGGCAAGGACGGAGAAGACATCATTATCAAAGTCCCTGCGGGAACCGTGATCAAAGAAGCACAGAGCGGGCAGGTAATTACGGATATGTCGGGGGACAACAAACGGGTTGTTCTCTTAAAAGGCGGCAAGGGCGGTAACGGCAACCAGCATTATGCTACCAGTACCATGCAGGCACCCAAGTATGCACAGCCGGGACAGGCTGCACAGGAACTGGAACTTCTGCTGGAACTGAAGGTTATTGCCGATGTAGGACTGGTGGGATTTCCGAATGTAGGTAAGTCCACTTTTCTGTCCAGAGTGACCAATGCCAGACCCAAGATTGCCAACTATCATTTCACGACCCTGAATCCGAATCTGGGTGTAGTGGATCTGGAAGGAACCGGTGGTTTCGTTATTGCGGATATCCCCGGACTGATCGAAGGTGCTTCCGAAGGCGTGGGACTGGGACACGAGTTCCTGCGCCATATTGAGCGTACCAAGGTGATCATCCATATCGTGGATGCAGCAGGTACAGAAGGCAGAGATCCTATTCAGGATATCTATGCTATCAATAAGGAACTGGAAGCTTATAATCCGGAGATTGCAGCCAGACCTCAGGTGATCGCGGCGAATAAGATTGACGCTATCTATACGGAGGATGGATCCGATCCGGTAGCTGCAATCCGGGCAGAGTTTGAACCGAAGGGCATCAAGGTGTTCCCTATGTCTGCAGTAACCGGTCAGGGCGTAAAGGAACTGTTATACGAAGTGAACGATATGCTTGCTAACATCGGAGAAGAGACCACTGTCTTTGCGCAGGAGTACTTCCCGGAGAGTATGACAGGATCTGTGGATGATGCTTACACCGTAACCTATGATGAAGAAGAGGACGAGTACGTAGTAGAAGGACCCAAGATCGAGAAGATGCTGGGATACACCAATCTGGACAGTGAGAAGGGATTTACCTTCTTCCAGAATTTCCTGAAGGATACCGGTATTTTAGAGGAACTGGAAGCACTGGGTATCCAGGAGGGCGATACGGTACGCATGTACGGTCTGTCCTTTGATTACTATAAGTAAGTTTGTGAAAGGAAAAGATAGATTATGACAAGCAAACAGAGAGCTTATTTAATGAGTCTGGCCAGCAATCTGAATCCCATTTTTCAGGTGGGTAAATCCAGCCTGACTCCGGAACTCACCGCAGCTATTGGTGAATCCTTTAATAATAATGAACTGATCAAGATCGGTGTTCTGAAGAACTGTTTTGACGACCCCAGAGCTATTGCGGAGATGGTGGCGGAGCGTACCCATTCCCAGGTCGTACAGGTGATCGGCAAGAAGATTGTATTGTACAAGCCCGACAAGGACAAGCCGAAGATCGAACTGCCCAGATAAGGTTAGAGCATAGCCGACGAGAACCAATCAAGAATGATAACTGCGTGCAAAGGGATGAGGAAGCATGAGCAGAATAGGCATTATGGGTGGCACCTTTAACCCAATCCACATAGGACATCTGATGCTGGCTGAACAGGCGCTGGAGTCGGCACACTTAGACCAGATCTGGATGATACCGACGGGCTGTTCTTATCTGAAGACAAAAGAGGGCATTACGGTTCTGCCCGGGACAGAACGTTATGACATGGTACAGCGTGCTATCGCAGATAACGACAGATTCCGCTGCCTGGACATTGAGATAAAACGTCCCGGAAATTCCTATAGCTATGAGACCATGGAGCAGCTGCACAGAGAATATCCGGAGCACCTTTTTTATTTCATCTGTGGGGCTGACTGCCTGTTTACCATGGAACAATGGAAATGCGCAGGCCGCCTGTTTGCTGCCTGCGAGATTATAGCTGCGGTACGGGGAGATGCGGATATGAAGGGAATGCAGGAGAAGATCAGGCAGTTGGAGGAACATTTTTCTGCGAAGATACAGTTGCTCTCTTTTCGAAGAATTGAGATCTCTTCTTCGGAAATCCGAGCGAGAAGATCCGAAGGTCTTTCTGTGCGCTATCTTGTGCCGGAAACAGTGAGGGAATATATGGAAGAAAAGGGGCTTTACCTGGATGAGTGATATCTTAAAAAAACTGACCAAAGAGATGCAAAAAGTACAGGATCCCAAGCGCTTTACCCATACATTGGGGGTAGAATACACAGCGGCGGCCCTTGCCATGCGATATAGTGAAGATGTGGAGCGTGCACAGATCGCGGGACTGCTTCATGATTGTTCCAAATGCATGGAAAATGATAAACTGTTGTCTGTCTGCGAAAAGTATCATCTTCCGGCGACGGATGTGGAAACGCGCAATCCCTATCTTTTACATGCCAGAGTGGGAAGCTATCTGGCGAAAAAGGAATATAAAATCGAAGATCCTGAGATCTTAAGTGCAATTTTATATCATACCACAGGGCGTCCGGGTATGACACTTCTGGAGAAGATCATTTTTACCGCAGATTATATTGAACCGGGGAGAAAACAGGCACCGAACCTTACCCAGATACGCCACCTGGCATTTACGGATCTGGATGCTGCCGTGACGAAGATTTTAGAGGATACGCTGGAATATCTGAAATCGGGGGACGGTGAGATGGATCCCATGACAGAAGAAACCTATAACTATTATAAGAAGAATGGATAAATAAAATAGAAAGTGTGAGGAGTTAGCATGAGTGAAGAATCCAGAAAAATGGCAAAACTGGCCGTAGAGGCGCTGGAAGATAAAAAAGCAGAGGATATCAAAGTAATAGACATCAGTAAAGTATCTGTGATCGCAGATTATTTTATTATTGCCGGCGGTAATAATTCCAGTCAGATTCAGGCATTGTGTGATAATGTGGAAGAGAAACTGGGAAGAGCCGGTTTCCCTGCCAGACAGACCGAAGGCTATGAGACAGCCAACTGGGTACTGTTAGACTTTGGCGATGTGATCGTACATGTCTTTGACAAGGAAAACCGTCTGCTCTATGATCTGGAACGTATCTGGAGAGATGGCGTACAGATTCCCGTAGAGGAACTTTAAGCTTCGCTGTCTCCCAGATGGAGAAAGAAGCTGATGAGATAGAGTCCGCTGATTCCCACCAAAACATATACAATTCTGGAAAACCAGGACATGTCACCGAACAGGAAGGCTACAAGATCAAAGCGGAAAAGCCCGATCAGCCCCCAGTTCACTGCACCTATTATAGCTATGGTGAGAGCGGTTCCGTCCAAATATTTATTACCCATAAAATCTCCTTATCCTGTCTGTATGAAATTTGCTGCTGCAAAATCCATACAGACATTTTTTTGAAGTTTCTATTTAATGATTGTTTCATAGATAGTCTTACCCCCAAAAATAAAAAATATACTACTTTTAAATAAAAATTAAGCTTTGTTGATCTATTTTAATGTCAAAAAACATCAAATTAGAAAATAAAGTCCATTGACAAAGGAAATAGAAGCGAGTAATATACAAAAATAACAATTATACATTGTATATTTGTATACATTGTTAAAAAGGAGGAAGATATTATGAAGAAATTCAACAAGGTGTTAAGTGTTGTTGTAGCATCTGCCATGGTTATGGCTATGGCTGGTTGCGGCAATACAGACAATGGTTCCGCTGCAACCGGTACTAACGCAGCAACTGAGAGCACAGCAGCTGACAACGGTGCAGCATCCGGCAGTGTATTCAAGATTGGCGGTATCGGACCTACCACCGGTGGCGCAGCAGTTTACGGACTGGCTGTACAGCATGGTGCAGAGATCGCAGTAGAAGAGATCAATGCAGCAGGTGGTATCAACGGCTATCAGGTAGAGTTCAAGTTCCAGGATGACGAGGCAGATGCTGAGAAATCCGTAAATGCTTATAATGCATTAAAGGACTGGGGCGCACAGGTCCTCGACGGATCTACCACCAGTGGAGCATGTATTGCGGTTACCGACAAGACCAAAGAAGACAATATGTTCCAGATCACTCCTTCCGGATCTGCAGTAGAATGTGTTCAGTATGATAACAACTTCCGCGTATGCTTCTCCGATCCTAACCAGGGTCTTGCATCCGCACAGTATATTGGTGAGAATGGTCTGGCTGAGAAGATTGCTGTTATTTATGACAGCTCCGATGTATATTCTTCCGGTATTTATGAGAAGTTTGTAAAGGAAGCTGAAAACCAGCCCTTTGAAGTAGTAGCTGCGGAAGCATTTACTGCTGATAACAAGACGGATTTCTCCGTACAGTTACAGAAAGCAAAGGATGCCGGAGCAGACATGGTATTCCTTCCTATTTATTATCAGGAATCCGCACTTATCCTTACACAGGCAGCTGCTATGGGTTATGCTCCCAAGTGGTTCTCATGTGATGGTATGGATGGTATTCTCGGTGGTGTAGATAATTTTGATGTATCTCTGACCGAAGGCGTTATGCTGTTAACTCCTTTCGCAGCTGATGCAACCGATGATCTGACCCAGTCTTTTGTAACTAAGTATAAGGAAAAATACGGTGAGACTCCCAACCAGTTCGCAGCAGACAGCTATGATGCTATCTATGTGATCAAGGCTGCTATCGAGAAGAGCGGTGTTACTCCTGATATGAGTGTTTCTGATATTTGTGATGGTATGAAGGCTGCCATGACAGAGATCACTGTAGATGGTCTGACCGGTAACGGCATGACCTGGACCGCAGACGGTGAGGCTAACAAGGCTCCTAAGGCTGTTGTGATCGAGAATGGTGCTTACAAGGCTATGTAATTTTGCTGATAAAGTTTCCAAAGAGGGTTACCGCAGGGTAGCCCTCTTTGCTTAATGTCAGAGACTTTGCAATAATGGGAGAGCAGTTGTTTTTCCCGGTATGTTCTGTTATACTTTATTTTATATGATAATTTGTGCATTCGCATGAATGGAGGTAGTTCACATGAGTTTTATCAGTTATCTGATCAACGGTATCAGCCTTGGAAGTGTCTATGCGCTGATCGCATTAGGCTATACCATGGTATATGGTATTGCCAAAATGCTGAATTTCGCACATGGTGATGTCATTATGGTCGGTGCATTTATTACTTATACAATGTGCAGTACCATGGGACTTTCTCCTGTGATCGGTGTTCTGGCAGCTGTTATCGCCTGCACCCTGTTGGGAATGGCTATTGAAAAAGTAGCATACAAGCCTTTAAGAAAGGCTTCTTCTCCGTTAGCGGTTCTGATCACCGCAATCGGTGTCAGCTATCTGCTGCAGAATGTAGCTCTTTTGATCTTTGGTGCAAATGCCAAGGCATTTACTTCTGTAGTATCCGTTCCCGCTGTGAAGCTGGCAGACGGACAGATCAATATTACCGGAGAGACCATCGTTACGATTGTTACCTGTCTGATCATTATGGCAGGTCTGATGCTTTTTATCAACAAGACCAAAGCAGGACAGGCAATGTTAGCAGTATCCGAGGATAAGGGGGCTGCACAGCTGATGGGTATCAATGTGGACGGAACCATTGCACTGACTTTTGCCATCGGATCCGGACTGGCCGCTGTAGCGGGAGTTCTGTTATGTTCCGCATATCCTTCCCTGACACCGTACACCGGTTCCATGCCCGGTATTAAAGCTTTCGTGGCGGCTGTATTTGGCGGAATCGGATCTATCCCCGGT
The DNA here is from genome assembly GCF_003480225.1 of Clostridium sp. AM34-9AC. Taxonomy (NCBI): domain Bacteria; kingdom Bacillati; phylum Bacillota; class Clostridia; order Eubacteriales; family Clostridiaceae; genus Clostridium; species Clostridium sp. AM34-9AC. Next base: position 5,252 of record NZ_QUIU01000024.1, on the reverse strand, counting down.
GCTCTGGTTGGTGGTATATTGTTGGGGATTATCGAAATCTTTGGTAAAGCCTATATTTCTTCCCAGATGGCTGATGCTATTGTATTTGCAGTTTTGATCGTTGTGCTTCTGGTAAAACCTGCCGGACTGTTTGGCAAGAATATTCAGGAAAAAGTATAAGGGAAGAGGCAGGTACATAATATGAAGAAATTATCGAATAAGAAAATAAATAAAACCTTCCGGGATAATCTTATTACTTACGGAATGGTGATTGCAGCTTATGTCATCATGCAGATTCTGGTGTCTGCCGGCAGTGTGAGCAGCTTGATCCAGGGACTATTGGTTCCGCTGTGTACTTATGCAATTCTGGCGGTATCTCTGAACCTTACCGTAGGTATTCTGGGAGAACTGAGCCTTGGACATGCAGGATTTATGTGTATCGGAGCATTCACCAGCGCATTTTTCTCCAAAGTAATGGAGAATAGCGCAATGCCTTCCGGACTTCGCTTTTTCTTTGCTATTCTGATCGGTGCATTTTTTGCAGGTGTGTTCGGACTGCTGATCGGTATCCCCGTACTTCGTTTGAAGGGTGACTATCTGGCAATCGTAACACTGGCTTTTGGCGAAATCATTAAGAATCTGGTAAATATTATGTTTGTAGGCCGGGATGAGAATGGATTCCATATCTCCTTTACCAATACCATGGATCTGAACATGTCAGAGGACGGAGACGTTATTATCAAAGGTGCACAGGGTATCACCGGAACCCCTCATGATTCCAGCTTTACCATTGGTATTGTGTTATTGCTGATCACATTGTTTATTGTATTGAACCTGATTCATTCCAGAGACGGACGTGCCATCATGGCAATTCGTGACAATACCATTGCGGCGGAATCCGTAGGAATTCATATTACAAAGTATAAACTGATGGCATTCTCCATTTCTGCGGCACTTGCAGGTGTAGCAGGCGTACTGTATGCGCATAATCTGTCCACACTGACGGCATTACCCAAGAACTTTGGATATAACATGTCTATTATGATACTGGTATTCGTTGTACTGGGTGGCATCGGTAATATTCGCGGTTCCATTATTGCTTCTGTAATCCTTACCCTGTTACCGGAGTTACTGCGTGGTCTGAACGATTATCGTATGCTGATCTATTCCATCGTACTGATCGTAATGATGCTGTTCAACTGGGCTCCGAAGTGTATTGAATGGAGAGAAAAAGTGGCAGCCAGATTCAAGAAGTCTGTGAAAAAGGAGGCTGAATAATCATGGCATTATTAGAGGCAAAAAATTTAGGCATTTCTTTCGGCGGACTTCGTGCGGTAGATGATTTCAATATTAAGATTGAAAAAGGTTCCCTGTACGGACTGATCGGTCCCAACGGTGCAGGTAAGACCACCGTATTCAACCTTTTGACAGGTGTATATAAGCCCACAGAGGGTATTATTACGCTGGATGGAAAGGATGTTACCGGTAAAAAGACCATCGAAATCAATCAGGCAGGAATTGCAAGAACCTTCCAGAATATTCGACTGTTCAAGGATCTGTCTGTGATAGACAATGTAAAAGTAGGTCTGCATAATCATATGAGCTACAGCACGGTTACCGGTATTTTACGTCTGCCGAAATATTATAAAGTAGAAAAGCAGATGACGGAGGAGGCCATGGAGCTTCTGAAGGTATTCGGATTGGAAGAGGAAGCGGAAACACTGGCGGACAATCTTCCCTATGGTAAGCAGAGAAAGTTGGAGATTGCGAGAGCACTGGCTACCAAGCCCAAGCTCCTTCTGTTAGATGAGCCTGCTGCAGGTATGAACCCTAACGAGACGCTGGAACTGATGGAGACCATCCGTTTTGTCAGAGAGCATTTTGATATGACGATCCTTCTGATCGAGCATGATATGAAACTGGTAGGCGGAATCTGTGAGGAACTTACGGTTCTGAACTTTGGCCGTGTCCTGTGTCAGGGCAAGACCAGTGATGTGCTGAACAATCCGGAAGTCATCAAGGCTTATCTGGGTGAATAGGAGGACAACAGCTATGGCAATGTTAGAAGTAAATGATATTAAAGTATATTACGGCATGATACAGGCCATAAAGGGTGTGTCCTTTCACGTAGATGAGGGAGAGGTCATTGCACTGATCGGAGCCAACGGCGCCGGTAAGACAACGATCCTGCACACCGTATCCGGTCTGCTGACACCGAAGGAAGGAACCATTACTTTTGAAGGTCAGGATCTGGTCAAGATTCCCGGACATAAGATTGTATCCATGGGTATGGCGCATGTTCCGGAGGGAAGACGTGTTTTCGCACAGCTTTCCGTATTACAGAATCTGATGATGGGTGCCTACACCAGAAAAGATAAAGAAGAGATCACACAGACTCTGGAGACCGTATTTGACCGCTTTCCCCGTTTGAAGGAACGTCAGAATCAGATGGCGGGTACCTTGAGTGGTGGTGAACAGCAGATGCTGGCCATGGGTAGAGCATTAATGTCTCATCCCAAGATTATTTTAATGGATGAGCCGTCCATGGGACTGTCCCCTATTTTTGTAAATGAAATTTTTGATATTATCCAGGAAGTAAGCAAGAGCGGTACTACAGTTCTGCTGGTAGAGCAGAATGCGAAGAAGGCATTGTCCATCGCAGACAGAGCTTATGTATTGGAGACCGGTAAGATTGTTCTGGAAGGCAAGGCAAGCGACCTTCTGAATAATGATTCCATTAAGAAAGCATATCTGGGTGAATAACTCTTGATTTAAGCCGCTGCGAGTGGAAGCAGCAGAGACAGAAAGGTATGGTGATCGAAATGAATAATGTAGTCATTACCATTGCAAGACAGTATGGAAGCGGCGGGCGAACCATTGGTGAGATGTTGGCGAAGAAGCTGAATGTTCATTACTATGACAAGGAGCTGATGAAGCTGGCAAGTGATGACAGTGGCATCAATGAAGCGCTGTTCGTAAATGCAGATGAAAAAGTGAAGAGCACGAAGCTGTTCCATATTGCGAAAAAGGAGTATCACGGGGAACTGATTCCTCCGGAAAGTGATGATTTTACCTCCACGGACAATCTGTTTAACTATCAGGCGAAGATCATCCGGGATCTGGCAAAGGAGGAATCCTGTGTCATTATCGGACGGTGTGCGGATTATGTGTTGAAGGATTATCCGAATGTCCTCAGCGTATTTATTCATGCCCCGAAGGAATATTGTCTGGAAGGCGCAGCGAAGAAGCATAGCATGAGCCCGAAGGAATTGGAGCGCTTTATCAATAAGACGGATAAGCACCGTGCGGAGTACTATAAGTATCATACCGGACGGGAATGGACAGATGCAAGAAATTACGATCTGTGTCTGGACAGCTCCAAGCTGGGATATGAAAGATGTGTGGATGAGATCATTTCTTATATGAAAGTAAGATTCCCAGAGAACTAAATGTAAAATATAGTTAAAAACAGCCTGCAGCTAATCATGCTACAGGCTGTTTTGCTTATCTGTAAAAGCGGAATACGCCGAACACGGTGCCAAGGATCTGGCAATTATCTACTATGATGGGATCCATGGTGTCGTTCTCCGGCTGGAGACGGATATGTCCCTTCTCCTTATAGAAAGTCTTGACGGTAGCGGAATCATCGATCAGGGCCACAACGATCTCACCGTTATTCGCTGTGTTCTGGACATGAACGAAGACACGGTCACCGTTGAAAATACCGGCATTGATCATGGACTCTCCGCGGACATTCAGAATGAAGGATTCTCCCTTGGGTACTACATCGGCGGGAACAGGGAAGTAGTCCTGAACGTTCTCTTCGGCCAGAATAGGCTGCCCGGCAGCAACATTACCGATCACGGGGAGGCTGACCATCTCGGTACGCACCATCTGGAAGCTGTCGTCGCAGATCTCAATGGCACGGGGCTTGGTGGGGTCTCTGCGGATATAGCCGTTCTTCTCCAATGTCTCCAGATGAGAATGAACGGAAGAGGTGGATTTTAAGTTCACCGTCTCACATATCTCACGCACTGTGGGGGGATAGCCTCTTTTTAAAATCTCATCTTTGATATAATCTAATATTTCCTGCTGCTTGGCAGTAATTTTTCCATAGCCCATAAATGACCTCCGTAAAACATCTGTTCTTACTGATTTATATAACGATTATAGCATAGCAAAAAGTAAAAAGCAAACATATATTCCAAAAATATGTTCGATTTTTAACTTGACGGGTCTTCGACACTTGCTCAACCCTAAAATCCCTACAAGCCGCAGAAATGCGGTATTTTTTTTGTCAAATTCTCTTAAATTATATGTTGTGTGGTGTGTTATAATGAAGTATGAAGATTTGGTATGACAGAAAATCCAAGGATCCAACCTACTTCATACAGATGGGGATCCGCAATGGAAAGAAAACATTCTCCTTCAGCCGGATCACATAGCTTGTGCCGTTTTCCTCACACTGCTTATAAAGATCAGGCGTAGAAAAACCGCTATCACCACGAAGTAGAATAGGGATTTCCGGATAGTCATGCAGATATTCACCCAGTACCGGCTGCAAAAAATCAACTACTCCGGTGTAGGAATACTGTGTTCCATCACGCAGCTGGATCTTTATCAGATCCCCGGTCATTCCATCATAACAGACAAGTGGATGATAACCATTGCTCTGATAGTGAAAGTTAAAGGCTCTGCCTTCCTGTCTGCCGTATGCATCAAGAAGAGTGGAATCCAGGTCCAGAATAACAGCCTGTGGCATCTGAACACTGTAAATTTTCCTCCGAAGTACTCTGGCAATCGCAAGGAACTAGTTTAAAGTGTCTTCATCCATACGG
>NZ_QUIU01000024.1:0-425 GCF_003480225.1 Clostridium sp. AM34-9AC | reverse complement strand
TACTCTGGCAATCGCAAGGAACTAGTTTAAAGTGTCTTCATCCATACGGTTAAAGAATCTTGATACCGTAGGCTGTGATGCAAGCGCATCTTTTTCAAGTACAGACTTGAATACAGGATCATTGGTTTTAAACGCTTTTTCTAAAAGCGTATCAATACCAAGTTTGCTTATGAATTCTTTGATAAGAAGCAAGCCTGCATCGGATGAGAGATCTCCTCCATCAAAATTTATTTTAATCTGTCTATTGCTTTCTAAGGCTAAGGTGTTTACAATACTCATAAAGGGTTCCTTTGTTTGGGATAGTTAAGACTTTGAACACCTTAATTCTACCACAAATGGATGCTCTTTTTCATTCACTTGATAGGTGAAAAGCAATATTCAGCTAAAATACAGTAACTATGTGGCTTTCAGCCACTTTCACGGCT